>JAKFWE010000484.1 GCA_021732895.1 Allobosea sp.
GCACGGTGGAAAGGAAGCGGCCTGGATTATCGGCGACCGCCATGCGCCTCGCCGATAATCCAGGCCGCTTCCTTTCCACCGTGCAGATCGGCATCACGCTGGTCGGCGTGCTGTCGGGCGCGTTCTCGGGCGCGACGCTGGGCGCGCGGCTGGCCGACTGGCTCGAGCTGCAGGGGCTGACGCCGGCCATGGCCGACGGCTTCGGCGTCGGCGTAGTGGTGGTGGCGATCACCTACCTGTCGCTGATCATCGGCGAGCTCGTGCCCAAGCAGATCGCCTTGCGCGACCCCGAGAGGATCGCGTCGCGCGTCGCGCCTGCGATGTCGCTGATCGCCCGGGTGGGAGCGCCGCTGGTCTTTCTGCTCGACGTTTCGGGCAAGGCGGTGCTGGCGCTGCTCGGCCAGAAGGGCGAGCCCGAGGAGAAGGTGACCGAGGAGGAGGTCCGCACCATCATCGCCGAGGCCGAGAACGCCGGCGTGCTGGAGCGCGACGAGCGCGAGATGATCTCCGGCGTGATGCGGCTCGCCGACCGCTCGGCAAGGGCTCTGATGACGCCGCGCCGAGAGGTCGAGGTGATCGACCTGAGCGATTCGGCCGATGAGATCCGCGCGCAGCTTCGTGAGACACGGCGCTCGCGCCTCCCGGTGCAGGACGGCGAGCCGGATTCGATCATCGGCGTTTGCGTCGTCAAGGACATGATAGACCGCCTCTCCGACGGCGGAACGCATGATCTGCGCGACCTCGTCGACGAGGCCCCGGTCGTGATGGACACAGCCAACGCGCTGCGCATCCTGCGCGATATCCGCACGTCGAAGGTGCACATGGCGCTGGTCTTCGACGAGTACGGCCATTTCGAAGGCATCATCACGCCCGGCGACGTGCTCGAGGCGATCATCGGGGCCTTCCAGGAAGAGGAGGAGAACGAGCCGCCGATCGTGACGCGGGCCGACGGTTCGTGGCTGGTCGCCGGCTGGATGCAGGTCTACGAGTTCTCGCACGAGCTCGGCGTCCACATCCCCAAGGACGCCGACTATCAGACGGTGGCGGGCTTCGTTCTGGCCGAGATGAACCGGCTGCCCAATGTCGGCGAATTCTTCGAGAAGGGCCACTGGCGCTTCGAGGTCGTCGATCTCGACGGCATACGAATCGACAAGCTGCTGGTCAGCCGGATCGATTGACGGCGTGGGGAACCCGGGCGTTGACGGCGGCGTCGGCGGCGTGATTTAAGGTCGCACGGGGTTCAATCGCGACGACCCCGTGAGGCCTCGGCCCAAGGCTCGCGTCCAGTTTCCTCGTTTTCAGGATGGACGCCCATGTCTTTCAACACACAGATCACGCCTGCCCAATTGTCGCGGCTCGTCGGCACGCCCGACGCGCCGACGCTGATCGATGTCCGGATCCCGGACGATGTCGCGCTCGATCCGCGCATCCTGCCCGCCGCCCACCAGCGCTCGCACGAGAACGTCGCCGACTGGGCGCGCGATCATGCCGGCCGGCGGGTCGTGGTCACCTGCCAGCGCGGCCTCAAGCTCAGCGAAGGCGTCGCCGCCTGGCTGCGGCATGAGGGCGTCGTCGCAGAAAATCTCGAAGGCGGCTTCGAGGCCTGGCGCGATGCGGGGGGACTGCTGGTCTCGACCGATAAGCTGCCGCCGCGCGACGCGTCCGGCCGGACGCTCTGGGTGACGCGGGCGCGGCCGAAGGTCGACCGCATCGCCTGTCCCTGGCTGATCCGGCGGTTCGTCGATCCCGACGCCGTTTTCCTGTTCGTCGCGGCGAGCGAGGTCGCCGCCGTGGCGGATCGCTTCGGGGCCGCGCCCTTCGACATCGACGGCGTGTTCTGGAGCCATCGCGGCGAGCGTTGCACCTTCGACATCATGATCGAGGAGTTCGGGCTCGAGAGCCCCGCCCTCGACCGGCTGGCGGAGATCGTCCGCGCGGCCGACACGGCGAGGCTCGATCTCGCGCCGCAGGCGGCGGGTTTTCTGGCGGCTTCGCTCGGGCTGTCGCGGATGTTCAAGGACGATCTGGCGCAGCTCGACGCCGGCATGCTGCTCTACGACGCGTTCTATCGCTGGTGCCGGGACGCCAGCGCCGAAACGCACAACTGGCCGGCCGCGAAGGCCAGCTCCGAAGGCAAGACGCCATGACGATCGCGACGACGGATGATGCGCGCGCCCAGCCGGCGCTGCCGACGCTGGCGGAAGCGACACGGGTCTGGGCGAAGATCGGCCTGCTTTCGTTCGGCGGACCGGCCGGCCAGATCGCGCTGATGCACAAGGAACTGGTCGAGGAGCGGCGCTGGATCGGCGAGCAGCGGTTCCTGCACGCGCTGAACTACTGCATGCTGCTGCCCGGCCCCGAAGCGCAGCAGCTCGCCGTCTATATCGGCTGGCTGATGCACCGGACGATCGGCGGGCTGATCGCGGGGCTGCTCTTCATCCTGCCCGGCGCGCTGGTGATGCTCGGCCTTAGCATCCTCTATGTGCTCTATCGGCAGGTCCCGCTGGTCGATGGCCTGTTCTTCGGCGTCAAGGCGGCGGTGCTGGCGGTCGTGATCGAGGCCGGCCTGCGGATCAGCAAGCGCGCGCTGAAGAACAGGGCGATGGTGGCGATCGCGGTCGCGGCTTTCGTCGCGATCTTCCTGTTCAAGACCCCGTTCCCGCTGATCATCCTGGCTGCGGGGGTGATCGGCTGGCTCGGCCATCGCCGGCGCCCTGATCTGTTCGGCGCCAGCGGCGGCCACGGCGCCAGTGGCCCCGATGTCGTCGGCGTCGTGGACGAGATGTTCGCGCGCGGCGAGCTCGACCATGTCCGGCCCTCGACGGGGCGCGCATTGACCACGCTCGCGGTGTGGCTGCCGCTCTGGCTCGGGCCTGTGCTGCTGCTCTGGCTCATGACGGGCGGCGGCAGCGTCTGGACGCAGGTCGGGACGTTCTTCAGCACCATGGCGGTGGTGACGTTCGGCGGCGCCTATGCGGTGCTGGCCTATGTCGCCCAGGCTGCGGTCGAGACCCATGGCTGGCTCGTCGCAGGCGAGATGGTCGATGGGCTGGGGCTGGCCGAAACCACGCCCGGCCCGCTGATCCTGGTGCTGCAATTCGTCGGCTTCCTCGCCGGATTTCGCGAGCCGGGCGATCTGCCGCCGCTGCTGGCAGGCAGCCTGGGTGCGTTGCTGACGATCTGGGTCACCTTCGCGCCCTGCTTCCTCTGGATTTTCCTGGGCGGGCCCTATGTCGAGGCGCTGCGCGGCAACAGGGCGATCTCGGCCGCGCTGGGGGCGATCACGGCCGCCGTCGTCGGCGTCATCATGAACCTCGCGCTCTGGTTCGGGCTGCACGTGCTCTTCCGCGAGGTGCGCAACGTCAACGTGTTCGGCCTGTCGCCGGACTGGCCGGTGCTGGCCTCGCTCGACTGGCGCGCCGCGCTGCTTGCGGCTGCGGCGATGGTTGCGATGCTGCGCTTCAAGATCGGGATGATCCCGACTCTCGCCGCCTGCGCCGCCGCCGGCGTGGTGTTGACGCGGCTGCCGGCCTGAAGCCGCCGTTCAGGGCAGCAGCGACTCGGCGTGAGCCGCGAAATAGCGCCGAGCCGCCTCGATGAAGGCAGAGATCGAGGCCAGCCCGCGCCGGCTCGGGGGGTAGACCAGGCTGACGGGCACGGGCGGCGGCGCAAGCTCCTGGAGCACGAGCGCGAGCGCGCCGGAGGCCAGCCCCGCGCTCGCCTGATAGGACAGGGTGCGGGTGACGCCGCGGCCCCGGATCGCGGCGTCGATCGCGGCGTCGGCGCTGGTCACCGAAAGCCGCGGCGCGACCCTGACGATCTCGCCGCCGGGGCCGGCGAAGCGCCAGTCGCGCCCGGTGTCGATCTGCTCGAAGGCGATCAACTCGTGATCCGTCAGGCAGGCCGCCGATGTCAGCGGCGGGCGCCGGGCGAGATAGGCGGGGCTCGCCACGAGCACGCGCTGGACCTGCGCGACCCTGATGGCGATCAGCGCGCTCGAGGGCAGGGGGCCGATCCGGACGGCGATGTCGAAGGCGTCCTCCTGAAGATGCGTGATGCGATCGGAGAGTTCGAGGCGGATCGACAGGGCGGGATGCCGGTCGAGCAGGGTCTCCACGATCGGGACGATGTGGAGCCGGCCGAACACGAACGGCGCCGTCACGGCGAGCCGGCCGCGCGGCTCCGCCGCCTCGCCGCGCACCGTCCGCTCCGATTCGTCGAGGGCCTCGAGCAGCTCCCGGCACTTCCCGAGATAGCGCGCACCCTGCTCGGTGAGCGTGACGGAGCGCGTCGTGCGACTGAGCAGGCCGACGCCGAGCCGCGCCTCGAGCTGCGCCACGGCGCGCGTCACCGCCGCCGGCGACAGCCGCAAGCGCCGCGCGGCCTCGGCGAAGCTGCCGCGATCGGCGACGGTGAGGAAGACCCGCATGGCGTCGAGACGATCCATTCGCTATTTCATCTGGTGAAATTCTGAACTGTCAATCCCGCTGATTATGTTCCTGATCCGATATGATCATATGGGTGCAGCGGCGATCGGCCGCGTCATCATTCAGGAAATCGCCATGTCCCGCCTCACTGTTCCGACCCGCGAGGCCGCCCCCGCAGGCTCGCAGCCGCTTCTCGACGGCGTCCACAAGCAACTCGGCTCCGTGCCGAACCTGTTCCGGCTGATCGGCCTGAGCCCGGCGGCGCTCGAGGGCTTCCTCGGCCTCAACGGGGCGCTCGCGCATTCGCTCGACGCACGCACCCGCGAGCGCATCGCCATCGCCGTCGCGCAGGCCAATGGCTGCGACTACTGCCTGTCGGCGCACAGCTACATCGCGCTCAATCTGGTCAAGCTCGGCGAGGATGAGATCGCGCTCGCCCGGAAGGGCGCATCCACCGACGCCAAGGCCGAAGCCGCCCTGCGCTTCTCGCGACGGGTGCTGGAGACGCGCGGGCGGGTCGCCGAAGCCGATCTCGCGGCCGTGCGCAGCGCGGGCTACAGCGAGGCGCAGGTGGTCGAGATCGTCGCGGTCATCGCGAGCAACATCTTCACCAACTACCTCGGCAACATCGCCGAGACGGAGATCGATTTTCCGGTCATCCGCTCGTCGCAGGCCGCTTGAACCGCAGCGACGCCATCCGGGAGACGGCGCGCCGCTCTCCCGGATCACCCGGCAGTCCCACGAGGAAAGACACGGCGATGGGCCATCGTTTCATGGAGATCCTGACGACGCCGGCCGTCGAGATGGCGCAGGAGGCCAATGGCAGCCGCGCCGCGAACGCCCGTCTCGGTGCGGGAGAGCGCCATCACGACCGGCTCGGCCCGGCCGAGGCGCAGTTCATCGCGAGCCGCGACAGCTTCTACATGGCCAGCGTCTCCGAGGGCGGCTGGCCCTATCTCCAGCATCGCGGCGGGCCGGGCGGGTTTCTGCGCGTGCTCGACGAGACGACGCTGGGCTTCGCCGATCTGCGCGGAAACCGGCAATATCTCAGCCTCGGCAATGTTTCGGCGGATGACCGCATCGCCCTGTTCCTGATGGACTACGCCAACCGCCGGCGGCTGAAGCTGCTCGGCCGCGTCAGCGTGCACGATCTGTCGGCCGAGCCGGAGCTGGCCGAAAAGCTGGCGCTGCCGGGCTATCGCGGCCTGCCGGAGCGCGGCATGCTGATCCATCTCGAAGGCTTCGACTGGAACTGCCCGCAGCACATCACGCCGCGCTTCACCGAAGCCGAACTCGCGCCGGCGCTGGCGCCGATCCGTGCCAGGCTGGCCGAGCTGGAGGCGGAGAACGCGCGGCTGCGCAAGGCGCTGGACGGCCGCGCCAGCGCGTAGCTCAGCGTCGCGGCGGCTCGCCCGGCTCGATGACGCGGTATTCGGCGTCGATGATTCTGGCATCCGCCGCCCGCCCGCCCGGCTGGCGTCCGAAAGGCTGGCCCTGGCCGAAGCCGGCCGCCTTCAGCCGGCTGCGTAGCCGCCAGGTCGCGATCGCGCCGACGATCAGCGCCAACGGGATCAGGATCAGCGCCAGGCTCGCCGCGACCAGAAACAGCGTCACGCTGACGATGAGGCTCGCCGCCATGGCGAGCCAGGCGGCCCAGCGCGGCATCGCGGCCGTGCGGC
>JAKFWE010000472.1 GCA_021732895.1 Allobosea sp.
ATCTTCACCTCTCTGCCGGTGACCCAACTTATCGCCCAGCGCATCGAGCCGACCGTCTCGCTGATGGTGCTGACGCTGATCCTCGCCGTCGCCATCGCCGTGCCGCTGGGCGTGCTGGCCGCCTGGAAGGCCGGCACCTGGATCGACCGGGGCGTCGTCGCCTTCGCGGTGTTCGGCTTCTCGGTGCCGGTCTTCGTCGTCGGCTATCTGCTGGCCTATGTTTTCGCGCTCCGGCTCGACTGGGTGCCGGTGCAGGGCTACAAGCCGCTGTCGCAAGGCCTCTGGCCCTGGTTCAAGAACCTGATCCTGCCGGCGATAACGCTCGGCTTCGTCTACATCGCGCTGATCGCCCGCATCACACGGGCCTCCATGCTCGACGTGCTGCAGCAGGACTACATCCGCACCGCCCGCTCCAAGGGCGTCGCGCAGAACTCCATCCTGTTCGTGCATGCGCTCAAGAACGCCGCCGTGCCGATCATCACCATCATCGGCATCGGCGTCGCGCTCCTGATCGGCGGCGCCGTCGTCACCGAGAGCGTCTTCGCCATTCCGGGTCTCGGCCGGCTGACGCTGGATGCGATCCTGCGACGCGACTATCCGGTGATCCAGGGCGTCGTTCTGATCTTCTCCTTCGTCTACGTGCTGGTGAACCTGATCATCGACCTGATCTACACCCTCGTCGATCCGAGGATACGCTATTGACCGCGCAGCGCCCCTTGCCGATTCCGGCCGACCTCGCCGTCGCGCCCGAGCTTCCCGACGTGCTGGCGCCCCGCAAGCCGCTGACAGGCTTCGCCGGCTTCCTGCGCAAGAACCCGTCGATCGCGATCGGCGGCGCGCTGCTGTGCGTGATGTTCTTCATCGCCGTGTTCGCACCGCTGCTCTGGACCGTCGATCCGACCTCGATCTCGCCGTCGCGGCGCACCCGCGTGCCCTCCGAACTCTACTGGTTCGGCACCGACATGCTCGGCCGCGACATCTATTCCCGCGTCGTCTACGGCGCGCGCGTCTCGCTGCTGGTCGGCTTCAGCGTCGCGATCCTGGCCTCGGTCGCGGGTCTCGTCATCGGCCTGTTCTCGGGTTTCGTGCGTGTCGCCGACGGCGTCATCATGCGCGTCATCGACGGCATGATGTCGATCCCGCCGATCCTGCTCGCCATCGCGCTGATGGCGCTGACGCGCGGCTCGGTCCAGAACGTCATCATCGCCATCACCATCGCCGAAATCCCGCGCGTGGCGCGGCTCGTGCGCGGCGTCGTGCTGAGCCTGCGCGAACAGCCCTATGTCGATGCGGCGGTCGCGGCCGGCACGCGCACGCCGATGATCATCTTCCGCCACATCCTGCCCAACACCATGGCGCCGATGAGCGTGCAGGCGACCTATATCTGCGCCAGCGCCATGATCGTCGAGGCGATCCTGTCCTTCATCGGCGCGGGCATTCCGCCGGCGACGCCGTCCTGGGGCAACATCATGGCCGAGGGGCGCGCGCTCTGGCAGGTCCGCCCGCACATCATCCTGTTCCCGGCGATCTTCCTTTCGCTGACCGTGCTGGCGGTGAACCTGCTCGGCGATGGCCTGCGTGACGCGCTCGACCCCCGCATGGCGAAGAATCTGTGATGCCGGATTTCATTTCATTTTCGCTTGATCTCCGCTGTCATCCCGGGCGCAGCGAAGCGCAGACCCGGGATCCATGCCTGACCCTGTCCGGAAGCGTTCCGGAATGGGTCCCGGGTCTCCCTTCGGTCGCCCGGGATGACGCGGGGGGTACTGTGCGGGTCTTGGCCGGCGGGGAGCGCCCCTGATGGCGCTGCTCGAGATCGACCGGCTCCAGACCCATTTCCGCACGCCGGACGGCATCAACCGCGCGGTGGACGGCGTCTCGTTCGACATCGAGGCGGGGCAGACGCTGGCGGTCGTCGGCGAATCCGGCTGCGGCAAGTCCGTCACCGCCATGTCGATCCTGCGGCTGATCCCGGAGCCGCCCGGCAAGATGGCCGGCGAAATCCGCTTCCAGGGCAGGAACCTGCTCGATTGCACCGACGCCGAGATGCGCGCGATCCGCGGCAACGAGATCAGCATGATCTTCCAGGAGCCGATGACGAGCCTGAATCCGGTGCTCACCGTCGGCCGCCAGATTGGCGAGACGCTGCGGCTGCACCAGAACATGTCGGCCAGCGAGGCGACGGAGCGCGCCGTCGAGATGCTGACCTTGGTCGGCATCCCCGAGCCGCGCCGCCGCGTCACGGAGTATCCGCACCAGCTCTCGGGCGGCATGCGCCAGCGCGTGATGATCGCGATCGCGCTCGCCTGCTCGCCCAAGCTGCTGATCGCCGACGAGCCGACGACGGCGCTCGACGTGACGATCCAGGCCCAGATTCTCGACCTGATGCGTGATCTGAAGGCCCGGGTCGGCGCGGCGATCATGCTGATCACGCATGATCTCGGCGTCGTCGCCGAGGTCGCGGATCAGGTCGTGGTGATGTATGCCGGGCGCAAGGTCGAGGAGGCGTCCGTAGGCGATCTCTTCGCGAACCCGCGCCATCCCTATACGCAGGGGCTGCTGGGGGCGGTGCCCAAGCTCGGCTCCTCGCTGTCGGGGACGACCGAACGTCTGGCCGAAATCCCCGGCCTCGTGCCGAGCCTCAAGAAGAAGATCGACGGCTGCGTCTTCGCCGGCCGCTGCCCCAAGGCGCAGGAGATCTGCCTCAGGCTCGCGCCTGGGCTGGAGCCGAAGGCGCCAGGCCATGTCGCCGCCTGCCATTTCTCGGCCAAGGAGGCGGTCGCGGCATGAGCGCTGAACCGATCCTCCAGGTCAACGACCTCAAGAAGCACTATCCGATCCGCGGCGGCTTCTTCTCCGGCGTCACCGCGAACGTCTATGCGGTCGATGGCGTCTCCTTCCACATCGACAAGGGCGAGACGCTCTCGCTCGTCGGCGAATCCGGCTGCGGCAAGTCGACCGTCGGCAAGGCGATCCTGCGGCTGTTCCCGATCACGGCCGGGCAGGTCGTGCTCGGCGGCCAGCGCATCGACCAGTTGTCCGCCGGCAAGCTCCGGCCGCTGCGCCAGCGCGTGCAGGTCGTCTTCCAGGACCCTTATTCGAGCCTGAACCCGCGCATGCGCGTGCGCGACATCCTGGCCGAACCGATGACCAATTTCGGCCTCGCGACCGGCAGGGACGCGATCACCGAGCGCGCCATGACGCTGATGGACAAGGTCGGCCTGCCGCGCGACGCGGTGCATCGCTGGCCGCACGAGTTCTCCGGCGGCCAGCGCCAGCGCATCGGCATCGCCCGCGCGCTCGCCGCCGAGCCCGAGATCATCATCTGCGACGAGGCGGTCTCGGCGCTCGACGTCTCGGTCAAGGCGCAGATCGTCAACCTGCTCGGCGACCTGCAAAGCGAACTGGGTCTGGCGCTGCTCTTCATCAGCCACGACCTCGCCATCGTCGAGCATATGACGCATCGCGTCGCGGTGATGTATCTCGGCAAGATCGTCGAAATGGGCGACAAGCGCCAGATCTTCTCCGCCCCGATGCATCCCTACACCAGGGCCCTGCTCTCGGCTGTGCCGGTCCCTGACCCGAAGGTCAAACGCGAGCGCATCATTTTGACCGGCGACGTGCCGAGCCCGATCAACCCGCCCAAAGGCTGCCGCTTCAACACGCGCTGCCCCTATGTCTTCGATCGCTGCCGTTCGGAGGAGCCGCCGCTCAGGGCGATGGCGGAAGGTCACGTCGCGGCCTGCCATCTCCACGATTTGCCTGCGGCCGACAACCCGCTCCTGTCGCGAGGCGAGCCCGTGCCCGCCCACGCTTGACCAGAGAGCGGCGCGAGGCCGACGATCCGCCATGCCCGATTTCGTGCTCAACCCGCATCTCGACCGCTCGGCCGCCTATGGCGACGAGCGGCGCAGTATTTTGTCGCTCGATGCCGCCCGCACAGCCCATGCCGCCATTTCCGGCTGGAGCGGCTATGCGCCGACGCCGTTGCGCGATCTGCCGGCGGTCGCCGACCAGCTCGATCTGGCGCAGGTGCTCTACAAGGATGAGGGAGAGCGCTTCGGCCTGAAGAGCTTCAAGGCGCTGGGCGGGGCGTATGCGGTCGACCGGCTGGTGGCGGCGAAGGGCGCCGCCGGTCTGACCGTGACCTGCGCCACCGACGGCAATCATGGCCGCTCCGTCGCCTGGGGCGCGCGCCGGGCCGGTGTGAAGGCCGTGATCTATGTCCATGAGACCGTCAGCGAGGGCCGGGCGCAGGCCATCGCCTCCTATGGCGCGAGCGTGGTGCGCGAAGGCCGCACCTATGACGACAGCGTGCGCGCCTGCGCGCAGGCCGCCGCGCGCAATGGCTGGGAAATCGTCTCCGACACCTCATGGCCGGGCTACGAGGACGTGCCGAAGGACGTGATGCAGGGCTATGCCGTGCTCGCCATGGAAGCCGAGGACCAAGGCGCGAAGCCGACCCATGTCTTCGTGCAGGGCGGCGTCGGCGGGCTGGCGGCGGGCGTGCTGTCCTATCGCTGGGAGAAGCTCGGGGCGGAGCGGCCGGTTCTCGTCGTGGTCGAGCCCGAAAAGGCCGCCTGCCTGTTCGATTCGGCCAAGGCCGGCGTGATCACCACGGTCGGCGGCGATCTCGACACCATCATGGCGGGGCTGGCCTGCGGCGAGCCCTCGATCCTGGCCTGGCGCATCCTCCAGCCAGGCGCGGACGCCTTCATGACGATCCCCGACACCGACGCAGCCGACGCGATGAATCTGCTGGCGAGCCTCGGCGTGGTCGGCGGCGAATCCGGCGTCGCGGGCCTCGCAGGTCTGATCAGGGCCGCCGGCGACCCGCATCTGCGCGCGCAGCTCAGGCTCGACGAAACGTCGCGCGTGCTCTGCTACGGCACCGAGGGCGCGACCGACGCCGAGGTCTATCGCTGCATCGTCGGACGCAGCGCCGAGGAGGTTCGCGGCGATGCATGACGCCGCGTCCGCTTCGCGATCAGGCAGTGAGATCGACCACCGCCTCGCCCGACACAGCGTCGGTGACGCCGAGCCCGCCGCCGAGATCGTCGAGCGTGTCGCGGAAGCTGTTCAGAGTCGCGATCATCTGCGGCCGCGCGGCCTTGATCGCCTCGGCATCGGCCCATTCGCCGATCAGGCAATAGGCTCGCTCGCCGGTCTTGATGATTTGTCCGGCAATGAGGCCGGGCCATTTCGCCTTGCCGTTGCGATGGGCGGCGAGGAAGTCCTCGTCCCGGCCTTCCTTGACGCGAAACTTGACGACGTTGAACGTGGTCATGGTTTTGGTCCCCCCGCCGCGCGGACGCCCGGCAGCGGTCCGACGCCGCGCAGGCGGGCAGCCTATGCAGGCTACCGCTACGTCAGTCGCAGAGCAATGGCGTCATGACCCGCATCCTCACCATCGCCGCAGCCCAGATGGGACCGATCCAGCCCGACGAGCCGCGCTCCTCGGCTGTCGCGCGCATGGTCGCGCTGATGCGGCAGGCGAAGGAGAACGGCTGCGATCTCGTCGTCTATCCGGAAGCGGCGCTGACCGCCTTCTTCCCGCATTGGTGGATGGAGGACGAGGCCGAGATCGACACGTATTTCGAGAGCGCAATGCCGTCGAACGAGACCGCCCCGCTGTTCGAGGAGGCCAGGCGTCTCGGCGTCGGCTTCCATCTCGGCTATTGCGAACTGGCGCGGGAGGAGGGCCGCAAGCGCCGCTTCAACACGGCGATCCTCGTCGACAAGTCGGGCGCGATCGTCGGGAAGTACCGCAAGATCCATCTGCCCGGACATCCCGAGCATAGGCCCGAGGCGCCGTTCCAGAACCTCGAGAAGCGCTATTTCGAGACCGGAAATCTCGGCTGGCCAGTCTGGCGCGCGATGGACGCCAATATCGGCATGATGATCTGCAACGACCGGCGCTGGCCCGAGAGCTATCGCAGCATGGGCCTGCAGGATGTCGAGCTGATCCTGCTCGGCTACAACACGCCCAAGCACAATCCGCCCGCGCCAGACCACGACCGGCTCGGCAATTTCCACAACCAGCTCGTGATGCAGGCCGGCGCCTACCAGAACGCGAGCTGGGTCGTCGGCGTC
>JAKFWE010000473.1 GCA_021732895.1 Allobosea sp.
GCATGATGAAGCCGGCCACCGTCAGCCAGAACGAGATGTTGTTCATGCGCGGGAAGGCCATGTCGGGCGCGCCGATCATTAGCGGCACGAACCAGTTGCCGAAGCCGCCGATCACGGCCGGCATGACCATGAAGAAGATCATGATCAGGCCATGGCCGGTGACGAAGACGTTGTAGCTCTGGCCGTTGGCGAAGATCTGCAGTCCGGGCTGCTGCAGCTCGATCCGCATCATGATCGAGAGGAAGCCGCCGACGAGGCCGGCAATGATCGCGAAGACGAGATAGAGCGTGCCGATGTCCTTGTGGTTGGTCGACATCGTCCAGCGCCGCCACCCGGTCGGGTGGCCGTGCCCGTCATCATGTCCATATCCGTGGGCGTGCGCGGCCTCGGTCGCCATGGCGTTCGTCTCCTCGTGCGAAATCCGGTTCGCGAGAGTTCGGTCAATCGGCTTGCCCGGCCTGGCCGGGCGAGATGTTTCAGCGGGCGGAGGCCGCTACCTTGCCGGCCGCATCGCCGGCGCCGGCGAATTTCTGCTTCGATTCCGTCAGCCATGCGGCATAGCGCTCGGCGCTGACGACGCGGAAGGCGATCGGCATGTAGGCATGGTTCTGCCCGCAGATGAACGAGCATTGCCCGTAATAGATGCCTTCGCGGTCGGCCTTGAACCAGGTCTCGTTGAGGCGGCCGGGAATGGCGTCGATCTTCACGCCGAACGAGGGCACCGAGAATTTGTGGATGACGTCGGCGGCGGTGACCTGCACGCGCACCACCTTGCCGACCGGCACGACCGCCTCGTTGTCGACCGCGAGCAGCTTGGGGGCCTCGGCGGCGGCGATCTTGTTGGTCCTGATCGCTTCGGCGCGCTGCGTTTCGTCGAGCATGATCGAATCGAAACCGAAGGCGCCCGCGTCCTGCGGATACTCATAGGACCAGTACCACTGCTTTCCCGTCACCTTCACCGTCACGTCGGCCTGCGGAATCTCGAGTTGCAGCTTGAGCAGCCTGAAGGACGGGATCGCGATCACCACGAGGATCAGCACCGGGATCACCGTCCAGGCGACCTCGAGCAGGGCGTTGTGGGTGGTCTTGGACGCAACCGGGTTGCGCTTCTCGCTGAAGCGCCAGGCCACGTAGATCAGCAGCGCGAGAACGAAGATCGAAATGATGAAGATGATGACGTTGAGCCAGTCATGGAACCAGACGATGTAGCGCGCGACCTCGGTCACGGGGTTTTGCAGGTCGATCTGCCAGGGTGTCGGCGCCCCGATCTCCGCCAGCGCCGGGCCGGCGGCAAGTCCGGCGACGGTCATGGCGGCAAAGGTCGTGCTCAGAAATCGCATCGTTCCGACATCGCTCCTCATCGTGCCCGCTTTCGATCGCCCCTTCGGCGGTGGCCGGCGCGCTTCGGGAGGGCGGCTCGATCCGGCCCGCCCGACTGTTCGGCATTGCGATAAATCAAAGATCACGCCAGCGCCAGAGGGGCAATGCGAGCCTTCCACGCATGGCATGCGGCATAATCGCGCGAGCCGAGGGGGCCAGGGCAGGCGCGTCGGCGGCGCTCGCCTTGACAGGACAAGGCGGCGCGGCCATCGCTTCAGACGGGGTTCGATCGCCTCGATTTTGGAGAAGGACAGGGATGAGCAGGATCATCGCTCCTGTCGTCGCATGCGCCCTGGCGACCGCGGCGATTGTTTGTGGCGCGAGCGCTCCGGCCCTGGCGCAGGGCGCCGTCAGATCGACGCATGGCGACTGGCAGATGCGTTGCGAGGTGCCGCCCGGCGCCAAGGCCGAGCAATGCGCGCTCGTCCAGAACGTCGCGGCCGAGGACCGGCCCAACCTGACGCTTCTGGTGATCGTGCTGAAGACCGCCGACCAGAAGAGCCGGCTCTTGCGCGTCGTCGCGCCGCTCGGCGTCCTGCTGCCCTCGGGGCTCGGCCTCAAGATCGACGACAAGGATATCGGGCGCGCCGGCTTCGTGCGCTGCCTGACCACGGGCTGCGTCGCCGAGGTGGTGATGGACGATGCTCTGCTCGGCCAGCTCAAGACCGGGAAAAGCGCCACATTCATCGTGTTCCAGACCCCGGAAGAGGGAGTGGGCATTCCGGTCTCGCTCTCCGGATTCGGCCCCGGCGTGGAGACCCTGCCTTGAATGCTGAGACATTCCATCGGCCGTCATGGCTCGTCGCCGCGCTCGCGTGCCTCGGCCTGGCCGGCTGCGGCTCGTCGGGCTCGTCGTCGGGCGGACCGAGCAACCTGCAGACCTTCGGCAACATCGTCATGTTCCAGTCGAGGACGCCGCCGCCGCCCGATCAGTTGCCTCAGGACGAGGACGAGACGCTGGTTTGCCCGCAGGTCGTCATCGACGATGGCGGCGCGGCGATTCGCGCGCAGTCCGGCCCCGACAGCGGCAGCCTGCGCCACCAGATCTCGATCCTCAATGTCGCGCGCGAGTGCACCGCCACGGCCGGCGGCGGCTTCAATCTCAAGGTCGGCGCCGAAGGCCGGGTCCTGCTCGGCCCGGCCGGATCGCCGGGCAGCTATTTCGCCACGCTGAACATGCGGGTGCTGCGCGGCGCGACCGTGGTGGCGCAGCGCAACGCGCGCGTCGGCGGCGCGATCGCCTCCGGCCAGGGCGGCACGGATTTCACCCATGTCGAGGACGGCATCTCGGTGCCGCCCGGCCGCGGCGACGTCGAGATCATCATCGGGCTCAATCAGGCGGGCGCGGCCGGGCCTGCAGGCAGGCGGCGCAGATAGCGCCGCGCCTGCCTGCAATCGAGGCGCTGCGTCGATTGACTTCGAGACCCCGTCTTGTATCTCTGGCGACGCCGCATCATCCCCGCGGAAGAGACCGGACACGGACATGTCGTTCGTGACCCGGCGCCGAAGGCGCAACCGCCCCGGAAACGCTCAGGCAAACGGACCGCGGGGAATTGGCGCTCTGGAAAGCGGTGGATTCGCATCCGCCCACCGACGGGTGTAACCCGACCGGCCTGCTCGCCGGCTCGGGGAAATCTCTCAGGTCCCAAGACAGAGGGGGCGCGCTCCGGACAGATCCGTCCGGCGCACGCGCTCGATCCTGGAAGGGGCCGCCATGGCTGCCGAAATCGCCGACGCCGAAACCGCTGACGCCGGAGCCGTCGATGCTTCATCCGGAGCGGTGGCGCCGAGGCCACTCCGGCGGACCCCGCTGCACGCCCGCCATGTCGCGCTCGGCGCGCGGATGGTGCCTTTCGCCGGCTACGACATGCCGGTGCAGTATCCTTCGGGCATCCTCGGCGAGCACAACTGGACGCGCGACAAGGCCGGCCTGTTCGACGTCTCGCATATGGGGCAGGCCTTCCTGATCGGGCCCGATCACGAGACCACGGCGCGCGCGCTGGAGGCTCTTGTCCCGGCCGATATCCTCAATCTCGCGCCGGGCCGGCAGCGCTATTCGCAGCTCCTGAACGAAGAGGGCGGCATTCTCGACGATCTGATGGTGACGCGCTCCGCCGATCCCGACGAGGACGGCGCGCTGCTGCTGATCGTCAACGCCGCCTGCAAGGAAGCGGACTACGCCCATATCGAGCAGCGTCTGCCGGAGAACGTGAAGCTGATCCGCGCCGGCCATCGCGGACTCATCGCGGTGCAGGGGCCGGCCGCCGCCGAGGCGCTGGCCGCGCTCAATCCCGAGGTCGCAGAGATGAGCTTCATGAGCGCCCGCTCGCTCAAGCTCGGCGGCGTGCAGGCCAACCTCAGCCGCTCCGGCTACACCGGCGAGGACGGCTACGAGATTTCCGCCGCCGCCGCGAAGATCGGCGAGATTTGGGACACGCTGCTGCTCGACGCCCGTGTCAGGCCGGTCGGGCTCGGCGCGCGCGATTCGCTGCGGCTCGAGGCCGGCCTTTGCCTTTACGGCCACGACATCGACAAGACCACATCGCCTGTCGAGGCCGCGCTGGCCTGGTCGATCCAGAAGCGGCGGCGCGAGGAGGGCGGCTTTCCCGGCGCCGGGCGCATCCAGCGCGAGTTGCGCGAGGGTCCGCAGTTCCTGCGCGTCGGCCTGCTGCCGGAGGGCCGCGCCCCCGCCCGCGAGGGCGCGGAGATCGCGACGCCGGACGGCGAGGTGGTCGGCAAGGTCACCTCGGGCGGCTTCGGGCCTACGTTGAACGGCCCCTGCGCCATGGGCTACGTCGCCAGCGCGCACAGCGCGCCCGGCGCGCGGCTCGACCTGCTCGTCCGCGGCAACAGGCTGCCTGCGGTCGTCGCGCCGATGCCCTTCGTGCCCAACCGCTACAAGCGCTGATTCGCCACCCCACTTCCTCCGGAGACAGACCCGATGGCCGAGACCCGCTACACCAGGGACCACGAATACATTCGCATCGAGGGCGACACCGGCACGGTCGGCATCACCGACTACGCCCAGGGTCAGCTCGGCGACGTGGTCTTCGTCGAGCTGCCGACGCTGGGCAAGGCGGTCGCCAAGGGCGCCGAGGCGGCGGTGGTCGAGAGCGTCAAGGCGGCCTCGGAAATCTACGCCCCGGTCTCCGGCGAGGTCGTCGCCGTCAACGGCGATCTCGAGGCCGCTCCCAACGCCGTCAACGAGGATCCCGCCGGCAAGGGCTGGTTTCTCAAGCTGAAGCTCACCGACGCGGCCGAGCTGGAGGGCCTGATGAGCGAGGCGGAGTATCAGAATTACGTCAAAACCCTCTGATCAACCGCGCCGTCGTCCCGGACGAGCGGCGAAGCCGCGCCGATCCGGGATCCATGCCGGAACCGTTCAGGCATGGCTCCCGGGTCTGCGCTTCCCTCCGTCCGGGATGACGGCGCCAGTTTCATCAATGTCGATCGACGATCACGGATAATCCCCCATGCGCTACCTGCCCCTGACCGATACCGACCGCCAGGACATGCTCGCCCGCATCGGCGCGCCCGATGTCGATGCGCTGTTCAGCGACGTGCCGGCCGGCAAGCTGCTGAAGACCCCGCTCGATCTGCCCCGCGCGAAAGGCGAGATGGAGGTCGAGCGCATCATGGGGAGGTTGGCCGGGCGCAACGTCGCGGCCGCGTCCGTTCCGTTCTTCGTCGGCGCCGGGGCCTACAGGCACCATGTCCCGGCGACGGTCGATCACCTGATCCAGCGCTCGGAATTCTTGACCAGCTACACGCCCTACCAGCCCGAGATCGCGCAGGGCACGCTGCAATATCTCTTCGAGTTCCAGACCCAGGTCGCGGCGCTGACCGGCATGGATGTCGCCAACGCCTCGATGTATGACGGCTCGACCGGCGCCGGCGAGGCGGTCCTGATGGCCCATCGCGTCACGAAGCGGCGCAAGGCGGTGCTGTCGGGCGGCCTGCACCCGCACTACACGGCGGTCGTCCAGACCCTGTCGAACATGGCCGGTGACGATGTCGTGGCGTTGAAGCCGGACGTCTTGGCGAGCGAGGACATCCTGGCCGCGATCGACGACGAGACCTCCTGCGTCGTCGTGCAGTCGCCCGACGTCTTCGGCAACCTGCGCGACCTGCGCCCCATCGCCGCGAAGGCGCAGGCCCATGGCGCGCTGCTGATCGCGGTCTTCACCGAAGTCATGTCGCTCGGCGCGGTGACCTCGCCCGGCGAGCAGGGCGCCGACATCGTCGTCGGCGAGGGCCAGTCGATCGGCAACGCGCTGAATTTCGGCGGACCCTATGTCGGGCTCTTCGCGGCCAAGTCGAAATATGTCCGCCAGATGCCGGGCCGGCTCTGCGGCGAGACGGTCGACGCCGACGGCCAGCGCGGCTTCGTGCTGACGCTCTCGACCCGTGAGCAGCACATCCGTCGCGACAAGGCGACCTCCAACATCTGCACCAATTCCGGCCTGTGCTGCCTCGCCTTCACCATCCACATGACGCTGCTCGGGCAGGCGGGGCTGGCGCGGGTGGCGGAGGTCAACCACGCCAACGCGGTGAAGCTCGCCGACATGCTCGGAGAGGTTAAGGGCGCAACGGTGCTCAACGAGACCTTCTTCAACGAATTCACGGTGAGGCTGGGCAAGCCCGCCGCCGGGGTCGTCGAGGCGCTGGCGCAAAAGGGCGTGCTCGGCGGCGTCCCGGTCTCGCGGCTTTTGC
>JAKFWE010000474.1 GCA_021732895.1 Allobosea sp.
ACGCTGCGCGGGGACCTCGCCTCGGCTCCGGTCGAGGCGGCGCAGGGCTGGCTCAAGCTCTCGCCGATCAACCGGCGCAGGCTGAACAATTTCAAGGCCAACAAGCGCGGCTGGTGGTCGCTCTGGATTTTCCTGGCGCTGTTCGTGCTCTCGCTCTTCGCCGAGTTCATCGCCAACGACCGGCCGCTTGTCGTGCGCTACAAGGGCGAATTCCTGTTTCCGATCGCAGTGAACTATCCGGAAGAGAAATTCGGCGGCTTTCTCGCCACGACCGATTATCGCGACCCGGTCATATCGAAGGAGATCGAGGCCAACGGCTGGGCGATCTGGCCGCCGATCCGCTACAGCTATCGCACCCACAACCTCGATCTGCCCGTGCCGGCGCCGGCGCCGCCGACCTGGCTGCTCAAGGACGAGCAATGCAGAACCGTCGCCGAGCGCCTCGGCGGCCAGACCTGCCGCGATCTCGAATGGAACTGGCTCGGCACCGACGATCAGGGCCGCGACGTGGTCGCGCGGCTGATCTACGGCTTCCGCATCTCGATCCTGTTCGGGCTGATCCTGTCCTCGATATCCTCGGTGATCGGCATCGCGGCGGGCGCGATCCAGGGCTATTTCGGCGGCTGGACCGACCTGATCTTCCAGCGCGTCATCGAAATCTGGACCTCGATCCCGGCGCTCTACCTGCTGATCATCGTGGCGGCGATCATCACGCCGAGCTTCTTCGTGCTGCTCGGCATCCTCTTGCTGTTCTCATGGGTCGCACTCGTCGGCGTGGTCCGGGCCGAGTTCCTGCGGGCGCGCAATTTCGAGTATGTCCGGGCCGCCCGCGCGCTCGGGCTCTCCAACCGCGCCATCATGGTCAAGCACCTTTTGCCCAACGCCATGGTCGCGACGCTGACCTTCCTGCCCTTCATCCTGAATGGCTCGATCACGACGCTGACATCGCTGGATTTCCTCGGCTTTGGCCTGCCGCCCGGCTCGCCCTCGCTCGGCGAGCTTCTGGCGCAGGGCAAGGCCAATCTGCAGGCGCCGTGGCTCGGCCTGTCGGGCTTCGTCGTGATCGCGGTTATGCTGTCGCTGCTGATCTTCATCGGCGAGGCGGTCAGGGACGCCTTTGATCCGCGGAAGACGTTCGCGTGAGGGGTGTGCTAGGGTCTCCTGTGAGGAGAGAGGCGATGAACAAGATCGTGCGGGAGCATTATCCGGTCGAGAAGCTGCCGGAGGATTTGCGGTTGGCGGTCGGCGCGGCAACCTCTGTTCGGTTGACAATTGAGCCGACACCACATTCGCACGCGTCCAGCACGCGGCAGGCACTGATGCGCGCCCGGGAACTGGTGCGTTCGGGTCAGATCAAGAGCGTAAGCTCGACGGAAGCAGTGGAACGCATTCGCAAGTTACGCGACGAATGGCCATCGTGAGCAGTATGCCGTGACCGCAGTCTACCTCGACGCGAATGCCCTCATCCGTTTTGTAGAAACCGAGGACGAGTTGTTTGACGTCCTGCTTGATGCCGCACGGCTCCGAGAAGGCCGACTTTGCACAAGCGAATTCACTCTTGCCGAAGTGCTAGTTATGCCACTTCGGAATAATGACGACGCGATGCGCACTATCTACGAGGCATTGTTCGCTTCCGAAAGTGAAGTTGAAATCATCCCTGTGGATCGTGCCGTTCTTTGTCGAAGTGCAAAGCTGCGGGCATTCGCAGGTGGGAAAGCTCCAGACGCTATCCATGTCGCTACAGCGATTTTGGCCGGGTGCTCGATTTTCGTATCGTCCGACCAGCGAATCGTTCTGCCTCATGACATGAGGCGTGTGGATGCGGACGCTGTCGCCCACGAAGGCATCTGGGATTGACCCCCTCCCCCCTCCTCTCCGTTCAGGACCTCTCCGTCGCCTTCCGCCAAGGCGGCGCTGAGACACTCGCCGTCGATCGCATCTCCTTCGATCTCGCCCGCGGCGAGACACTGGCGATCGTCGGCGAGTCGGGCTCGGGCAAGTCGGTAACCGCGCTCTCGATCCTGAAGCTGCTGAACTACCCGGCGGCGCATCACCCCTCGGGCACCGTGAACTTCAACGGGCAGAATCTGATCATGGCCGACGAGGACGCCATGCGAAAAGTCCGCGGCAACGACATCACCATGGTGTTTCAGGAGCCGATGACCTCGCTCAACCCGCTGCATACGATCCAGCGGCAGATCGGCGAAATCCTCGAACTCCACAAAGGGCTGCGCGGCGACAGGGCGCGCGCCCGGACGCTCGAATTGCTGGCGCTGGTCGGCATCCGCGATGCGGCAAGCCGGCTGGAGGCCTATCCGCACCAGCTCTCCGGCGGGCAGCGCCAGCGCGTGATGATCGCGATGGCGCTCGCCAATGAGCCGGAGCTGCTGATCGCCGACGAACCGACGACGGCGCTCGACGTGACGGTGCAGGCGCAGATCCTGACGCTGCTGAAGCAGCTTCAGGGCCGGCTCGGCATGGCCATGCTGTTCATCACCCATGATCTCGGCATCGTCCGGCGCATCGCCGACAGGGTCTGCGTCATGCTGAAAGGCAAGATCGTCGAGCAGGGGCCGGTCGCCGAGATATTCGGCAATCCGCGGCACGACTATACGAGGCGCCTGCTGGCGGCCGAGCCGAAGGGCCGGCCCCAGCCGGTCGCCGCGAACGCCGCGACGCTGCTCGAAGCGGGGCCGATGAAGATCTGGTTCCCGATCCGATCCGGCTTCCTGCGCCGCGCCACCGGCCATGTGAAGGCGGTCGATGGCATTTCGATCTCGGTGCGTGAGGGCGAGACGCTCGGGGTGGTCGGCGAATCCGGCTCCGGCAAGACGACCCTGGGCCTCGCCATCCTGCGGCTGATCTCGTCGGAGGGCCCGATCGTCTTTCTGGGAGGCCGCATCGACGGGCTGTCAGGTTCGCAGATCCGGCCGAAGCGAAAGGACCTGCAGGTCGTCTTCCAGGACCCTTACGGCTCGCTGTCGCCGCGCATGTCGGTGGCCGAGATCGTGGCCGAGGGGCTGACGGTGCAGCAGACCGGGCTGAGCTATGGGCAGCGTCGCGAGATCGTCGCCGGCGCGCTTGCCGATGTCGGGCTCGATCCCGCCGCGATGGACCGCTACCCGCATGAATTCTCCGGCGGGCAGCGCCAGCGCATCGCCATCGCGCGCGCCATGGCGCTCAACCCGAAATTCGTCGTGCTGGACGAGCCGACCTCGGCGCTCGACATGTCCGTGCAGGCGCAGATCGTCGATCTGCTGCGCGACCTCCAGGCGAAGCGCAAGCTCGGCTATCTCTTCATCAGCCACGATCTAAAGGTGGTGCGCGCGCTCTCGCACCGGGTCGTTGTGATGCAGAACGGCAAGGTCGTCGAGCAGGGCCCGGCCGAAGAGATTTTCGCGCGGCCCCGCGAGGCCTACACGCAGGCGCTGCTGGCCGCCGCGCTCAATCTCGAGCCCGTCGGCGCGGCCGTGAGGGACTAGGCGTGGCGCGGGCCATTCTGGTTGTGCTCGATTCCGTCGGCTGCGGCGGGGCGGCGGACGCCCATCTCTACGGCGACGAGGGTTCCGACACGCTGGGCCACATCGCGCTGGCCTGCCTGGAAGGTCGCGGCGATCGCGAGGGACTTCGCGGCGGCCCGCTGCGGATCCCCAATCTGGTGCGGCTCGGCCTCGCCCATGCCTGCGAGGCCTCGACGGGCCGGCCGCTGGCCGGCATCGACAAACCGCCCGAATCCGCCGGCCGCCATGGCTATGGCGTCGAGATAAGCCAGGGCAAGGACACGCCGTCGGGTCATTGGGAGATCGCCGGCTGCCCGGTTCCGTTCGCCTGGGGCTATTTCACCGAAGCGCGGAATTCCTTCCCGCCCGATCTGATCGCCGGCATCGTCCGCGAGGGCGGGGTTCCGGGCGTTCTCGGCAACCGCCAGGCGTCCGGAACCGCCATCATCGACGAACTGGCGGCCGAGCACATCGCGACCGGCAAGCCGATCTGCTACACCTCCGCCGATTCCGTGTTCCAGATCGCGGCTCACGAGACGCACTTCGGACTGGAGCGGCTTTACGCGCTTTGCCGCGTGGTGCGCCGGCTGGTCGATCCGCTCAGGATCGGCCGCGTCATCGCCCGCCCCTTCGTCGGCTCGCAGGAGACCGGGTTCACGCGCACCGCGAACCGCAAGGATTTCGCCATCCCGCCGCCGGGCGAGACCTTGCTCGATCGTCTGGCGGCGCAGGGGCGCGCCGTCGTCACGGTCGGCAAGATCGGCGACATCTTCGCGCATCGCGCCACGGGCCGCGAAATCAAGCCGTACGGCAACGCGGCGATGGTCGAGGCCGCGCTGGAGGCGTTCGCGGACCTGCCGGATGGTGGCCTCTGCTTCGTCAATCTCGTCGATTTCGACAGCGAATATGGCCATCGCCGCGACGTGCCGGGCTACGCGGCCGCGCTGGAAGCCTTCGACGCGGCGTTGCCGCGCCTCGAAGCCGCGCTGCGGCCGGGGGACCTCGCGATCCTGACCGCCGACCATGGCAACGACCCGACCTGGCCCGGCACCGACCACACCCGCGAGCACGTCCCGATCCTCGCCTTCGGACCCGGCATGGCGCCGGGCTCTATCGGCCGCCGCGAAAGCTTCGCCGATATCGGCGCGACCCTCTCCGTTTGGCTCGGGGTTGGTTCGCCAGGCTTCGGGAAGGCCTGGCAGCCGGACCCGGTGAGGTCGGCCGGCGCATCTTCATAATTCATTAAGGCGTGTAAAATACAACCGATGGTAGCATTTGCTGCCAATGGGGATATTCGTGCGCCAGCCTGCCAGACGCTTGTTGACGGCCGCATCCGGCGCCAGCGCCGTCGAATTCGCGCTCGTCGCCCCCATCCTGCTGCTGCTTCTCTGCGGCATCGTCGGCTATGGCTATGTCCTCGGCGTCTATCATGGCGTCCAGCAGATCGCTTCGGAAGCGGCGCGCGCCTCGATTCCGGGATTGACCGACGCCGAGCGCGAGACCCTGGCGCGGGCCTTCGTGGCGCAGAACGCCCCGGCCTACGCTTTTCTCGAACCCGCCCGGCTGCGGGTCATGACGGCCTTCAGTGGTCCTCCGGCGGCGGCCTTCCAGGTCGCCGTGGTCTACGACATGTCCGGCTCCGTCCTTCACCGCCTCGGCTCGCTCGTCGCTCTTCCCGCGCCGCTGGTCGAGCGCCGGGCGGTGATCCAGCGCGGTGGCTACTGACCCCCTCCGCCGCTTTCATTTGCAGGGAGCCTCCCATGCGCGCCAGACTTGCAGACTTTCTCCGGGACCAGCGCGGCGGGGCCTCGCTGCTGATGGCGGCCTCGATCTTCGTCGTCTTCGGCTTCGGGGCCATGGCGGTCGATGTCGGCAGCTTCTTCTACGAGAAGCGCCGGCAGCAGACCGCGACCGATCTCGCCGCGCTGGCCGCCGCCAGCGATCTGCCGCGCGCCCGCGCCGCGGCCGAGGCCAGCATCCGGGCCAACGGCTTTTCGTCCGGAAACGTCGAGGCGGTCGAATTCGGCGTCTATACGCCGGACCCGGCCCTGCCGCCGGCGCAGCGCTTCCGCGCCGGCCCCGCCTCGGGCGCCAACGCCGTTCGCATCGAAACCCGGGCGGTGACGCAGATGCTTCTCGGCCGTGTGCTTGCGGCCTCAGGCGCGGACCTGGCCGGGGAGAACGCCCCGCGCCCGCGCGTCATCGACGCCAGCGCCGCTGGCGGCGACGTGCCGATCCGTTCGCGCGCCGTCGCCGTGCAGGATGCACAGGCCGCCTTCGCGGTCGGTTCGCGGCTGGCGCGGCTCGACGGCGGCGTTCTCAACGGAGTGCTGGGCGCCCTGCTCGGGGGCGCAGTTTCCCTGTCGGTGATGGATTACGAGGCGCTGGCGAGGGCGCGCATCGATCTGTTCGATTTTTCGAAGGCGCTGAACGCGCGCGCCGATCTCCGGGTCGTGACCTATGACGAGGTGTTGCGCTCGCGGGTCCGGCTCGGCGATGTGCTCGCCGCCGCGCATGAGGCCGCCCGCGACGGTTCCACGAGCAGCATCGGCGCCAACGCGGCCCTGTAACGGCTGGCCTCC
>JAKFWE010000326.1 GCA_021732895.1 Allobosea sp.
ATGCGTGGCCTTGCGGGCGTTGTGGTGGTTGAACAGCAGCGAGCCCTTGTGAAAGAGCGGCGTCTCCGGCGAGTTCAGGTATTTCGCCGCGACCTCCGCACTCATCGCCCGGCCGCCGAAGGCGACGACCCGCCCGCGCCCGTCATGAATCGGGAACATGATCCGGTCGCGGAAGCGGTCGTAAGGAACGGCGATCTCCTCGCCATGGACCAGGAGCCCGGCCTCCACCATCAGCGCGGCATCGACGCCCTTGGCCGCGAGATGGTCGCGCAGGGCGAAGCGATCGGGCGGGCCGTAGCCGATGCGGAACGCTTTTCGCGCCTCGCCTTCCAGCCCGCGCCCCGAGAGATAGCGCCGCGCCGCGGCGCCGCGTTCGCCGGCGAGTTCGGCCTCGAAAAAGCGCGCGGCGAGTTCGACGACCTCGTGCAGACCCTTGCGCCGCTCCTCATGAGCCTGCGCCTCCGCCGTGACCTTCGGCAGCGCGACCCCGGCCTCGGCCGCCAGCTTCTCGACGGCCTCGGGGAAGGACAGCCCTTCCGTCTCCATCACGAACTTGAAGATGTCGCCGTTCTTGCCCGATGAGAAATCGAAGAATGAGCCCTTCTGGTCGTTGACGAAGAAGGACGGCGTCTTCTCGGCGTTGAAGGGCGAGAGCCCCTTCCATTCGCGGCCTGATTTGGCCAGCCGCACGCGCTTGCCCGCGACCGCCGACACCGGCAGCCGCGCCTTGATCTCTTCCAGGATGGAGGGCGGGAACTTCATCGGGTCTTATGTGGGCGCGGGCGCGTCGGAAGCCAATCGCGGAGTTGGCGGGAGGCCGGGTTGTTGGCGCTATCCACAGCGCCGTGATAAAGAAAATCCGGCAAAAGGAAGATCGCAATGGCGCTCAACATCAAGGACCCGGAGACGGAAAAGGCCGTGCGCACGCTCGCCAAGCGGCGCGGGCTGACTCTGACACAAGCCGTGCGTCACGCCGTCAGGAGCGAACTCGACAAGGACGAGCTGTCGGACGAGGAAAGGGCGCGTCGTGTGTCTGAGGCGCAGGCCTGGCTGAAGGATTTTTATCGCAGGCACGACATCAAACCGGCTGAGCGCTCCATGACCAAGCAGGAGATGGACGACGTCATCGGCTACGACGAGAACGGCATGTGGTGAAGCTCGTCGTCGATACGTCGGTTGCGATCGCGATCCTGAGCCATGAGAGCGACGGGGAGACGTTGCTCACGAGGCTGGTTGCCGGATCAGGGCGCTGCATGTCCTCGGTGAATGCGCTCGAAACCCGCATCGTGCTGGAGATGGGCAAGCGTATCGACCCGCAGCGTTTCGACGAGCTTCTGACACGGTGGGCGATTGAAATCGTCCCCTTCGACGAAGCCCTCTCCGACCTCGCCTTCGAGGCCTATCGCCGCTTCGGCAAGGGCCGTCATCCCGCCAGGCTCAACATGGGCGACTGCGCGGCCTATGCGCTGGCGACCGCGCGCGGCTGGCCGCTGCTGTTCAAGGGCGAGGATTTCGCGCTGACGGATATCGAGCGGGCCTGAGTTGAGAACAAAGAGCGCGTTGATTTCTGAAATACGTTCGTATATACAATTTTTGTCGGGGACGACTCTGCCGCACGATGCGGCCTCACAGAAAGAGAAAAATCCAATGATGCGAAATCTTGGACTGAACAAATGTGAGAGCAGCCGCAATGGACGAAAACAGAACGCGCTTTGAATGGAACAGCCAAAAGCGTCTTATAAATATCGAGAAACACAGGATTGATTTCAGACAGCCAATAGCTGCTTTTGAAGACCCGCAAAGTATCGAATATGTCTCCCGCGGCGATCATGACGAACAGCGATGCGTTCTGGTGGGACTAGCCCAAGATCGACTGATCGCAGTGATCTATGCCGTTCGAAGCGCGAAAAATCAGGATCATTTCGGCCCGCGCCGCGCGGCCTGAAGAGCGGAAGCTATGGAACGCGAACACATCGTAACCTTCGTCGCCGATCTCGACGACCAGACCTACATTGTCGAGCATCCCGATGGCCGTCTTGAGCGCGTTAAGAGCCAGACCGACTGGGCTCGTATAGACGCTCTCACCGACGAGGAGATCGAGGCTGCGGCCCGCGCCGATCCCGACTGGGACGGGCTGCTCGACCTCGACTGGTCGAAAGTCGAGATCACGCGGCCGGCGCGCAAGCAGCCGATCTCGATCCGGCTCGACGAGGACGTGCTCGACTTCTTCAAACGCGGGGGCGCGGGCTACCAGAAGCGCATCAACGCGGTGCTGCGCTCCTATGTGACGGCGGCCGGCAAGGGCTCTGCCACCAAGCCCAAGCGTCTCCGCGCGAAAGCCTGAGCCTCACCCGCCCAGCGCCGCCTTCACAAGCGGGCTGACCTTGCCGAAATCCATCTGGCCGGAGTAAGCGCCCCGCAACGCTCCGATGACCTTGCCCATGTCCTTCACGGAGGTCGCCCCGGTCTCGGCGATCGCCGCCTCGATCGCGGCCTTCACCTGCGCCTCGTCCATCTGCCTGGGCAGGTAGCCCTCGATCACCGCGACCTCGGCGCGCTCGCCCTCGGCGAGTTCCGGGCGGGCGTTGGCGTCGTAGATCGCGATCGATTCCTGGCGCTGCTTCACCATCTTCTGCAGCAGCGCGAGAATCTCGTCTGGCGTCGTCTCGGGCTTGCCGAGGCCTCGCGCCTCGATGTCCTTGTCCTTCAGCGCCGAGGTGATCAGGCGGATGGTGGAGACCTTGCCCTTATCGCCGGCCTTCATCGCCTCCTTGAGGTCGGCCGTGAAGCGCTCGCGCAGGCTGGTCATGGTCGATAGTCCTTTTTCTGGCCGCAGGCTTGCGCCGGCGTCGATTGACGGCGTGCGGCTGCGTCTTTAAGCGTCGCGCTCCAGACGAAGGCGGAGCGTCAAGCCGCTGCCCGCCCTGAAGCATCGCCGCATCGGCTGCGGCCTGGACCGAGACATAGCCATGAGCGCTTCCGAAGGAAACCCCGGCCCTTCCGGCTGGAGCGAGCCGCGCGCGACCGCGCTTCTGGTGCTGGCCGACGGCACGGTGCTGGAGGGCTTCGGCCTCGGCGCCGTGGGCGAGGCGCCGGGCGAGGTCTGCTTCAACACGGCGATGACCGGCTATCAGGAGGTGCTGACCGACCCGTCCTATGCCGGGCAGATCATCACCTTCACCTTTCCCCATGTCGGCAATGTCGGCGTCAACGAGGAGGACACCGAGACGGTCAACGCGGCCGCCTCGTCCGGCGTGCGCGGCGTCGTGCTGCATGCGGCGATCACCGAACCCTCGAACTGGCGCGCGACCCGGCATTTCGACGCCTGGCTGAAGGCCCGCGGCATCGTCGGCGTCTGCGGCGTCGACACCCGCGCGCTCACCGCGCTGATCCGCGACAACGGCATGCCGAACGCCGTGCTGGCCCACAGCCCCGACGGCGCCTTCGATATCCCCGGGCTGAAGAAGCGCGCAGCGGAACTGCCGGACATGGCCGGGCTCGACCTCGTGCCGCTGGTCACCTCGGCGCAGCGCTACGACTGGGACGAGACGCCCTGGGTCTGGCCGGCGGGCTACGGCAGGCGCGGCAGGGCGGCCCACAAGGTCGTCGCGATCGACTACGGCGTGAAGCGCAACATTCTCCGGCTGCTCTCGAAAGCGGGTTGCGACGTCACCGTCGTGCCCTCGACGACGAGCGCCGCCGCCATCCTCGCGCTGGCGCCGGACGGCGTCTTCCTGTCGAACGGCCCCGGCGACCCGGCCGCGACCGGGCAATACGCCGTGCCGGTGATCAGGGAACTCCTCGAGCGGCGTATCCCGACCTTCGGCATCTGCCTCGGCCACCAGATGATGGCGCTCGCCATCGGCGGCCAGACCGTGAAGATGAAGCAGGGCCACCACGGGGCCAATCACCCGGTGCAGGACAGAACCACCGGCAAGGTCGAGATCGTCTCGATGAACCACGGTTTCGCCGTCGATCCGGCGAGCCTTCCGGCGCATGCGGTCGAGACCCACGTCTCGCTGTTCGACGGCTCCAACAGCGGCATCGCGCTCACCGACCGGCCGGCCTTCAGCGTCCAGCATCATCCGGAGGCCTCGCCCGGCCCGCAGGACAGCCATTATCTGTTCCGGCGCTTCGTCGAGATGATGGAAAGCGAGAAGGCCAAAAGCGCGACCTGACCGGCGCGGACGAGCCCGATTCGGCATTGACGCAACGGGAGCGACGCTCCCAATGTGTAGCCGAGCAAACATAAAACTCGGGTCGCCATGAAGTTCCTGACGGCGCTGCCCTACAAATTCATCCCGATGAACGGCACGATCGTTCCCTCGGAACCGGAGATGGCCTTCATCGTGAAGGCCAGTTTCGGGCTGCAGAACTGGCGCCACCCCCTCGATCTTCCCGCCGACGAGCAGGCCGACTTCGCCGGCGACGAGCGCTACATGTACAAGATCGGGCGCAGCCTGCGCGGCGCCACCGATCTCGAACTGTTCAAGCCGCAGGGCGAGGTGCTGCTGACGGCCGAGTGCCACGCGCCCGATGGCGCGCCCGCGACCGAGGTCGAGGCCGGCCTCGACATCGGGCCGATCAGCAAGCGGCTGAAAGTGTTCGGCGACCGGGTCTGGCTGCGGGACGAGAACGGCGATTTCCGGATCGAGGGCCCGGTCCCGTTCACGGCCATCCCGCTGCGCTGGGAGCGCGCCTTCGGCGGCCTCGATGTCGCCGAGAACCCCATGGGGCGCGGCATCGAGCCCTGGATCGCCGAGGACGGCCGCAAGCTCTTCTACCTCGCCAACATCGAAGCTCCGGACCGGCCCGTCCGCGATCAGGGACAGCGGCCGAAGCCGGTCTGTTTCGCGCCAGTTTCTCCGCAATGGCAGCCCAGGCTCGGCCGGCTTGGCACGCGCGACCAACATTGGGCGACCTTCGTCGCGCCGCTTCCGCCGCGCGACCACGATCCCCGCGCGGCGCAGGCCGCGCCCGACGATCAGTGGCTGGACGGCTACTGGACCGGCGACGAGCGCATCGAGCTGCACAACCTGCACCCGCAACATGCACGCTACGTCACCTGCCTTCCCGCCCGGCGGCTGCGGCTGTTCTTCGAGAAGAAGGCGAAGACGGACGGTGAACGGCTGTTCGGCGAAGTGCCGCTGAATCTGGACACGGTCCATATAGACGCGACGAAGGAACGTCTGCATCTGCTCTGGCGCCAGCATTTCCGGCCAGCCACGCCCGATGGCAGCGAGATCGAGGCCGTCTACCTCGCCGAGGAGCCGCTGGGCGAGCCGCCCGCCACCAGGGAGAAGCACTACCGCGACTATCTCGCGCTGAAGGGGCCGGAGATCGAGCCGCGCGAGGTTCAGATGCTGCGCGACGAGCAGGCGGCGCTGGCCGAGGCGCGCAAGACGCTGGTCGAGGCGAAGATCGACCCGGCCACGATCGCGCGTTTCGACGCCGCGGCCGGCACGGAGGCCAAATTCAGGATGATGATGGATCTCATGAAGGCGAAGACGGCCGAGCTCGAGGCGATGACCAGGGCGCTGACCTGATCGACGCGACGGCGCGCCGGGCGCGGACTGCAGAACGGGGGAGAAGTCGATGTCAGGTGGAAATTCGACAGGCGCGGCGCCGCCGCCAAGCCCGCCGGCCAATCCGCGCAGCGACATGATCTTCGACGCGCCCGGCGTCACCGACTACCAGAACCCGACCCACACCGCCGACAACCGGCTGCGCGTCGGCTATCCGCGCCTCGAGACGCTCGGATCGACCCCGACCGACCTCGCGACGGCGCGGCAGATCACCGCTCCAATGCCCGAGGACCGCCGGCCCGACTACGAGGCGAACGGCGTCTTCAAGGCGCCCCTGACCTCCGACGCCTACGCCGACGTGAAGCGCGCCCTCGCCTATGTCCCGGCGACCGGCATCGTCTTCTTCACCGGCGCGCGCTTCGAGACCTACACGCTCGGCAATTTCGAAAGCCGCGTCGTCAACGGCGCGATCACCCTGCAGGCCGTCGACCAGACGTTTCCGCCGCCGCCGGACCCGGCGAACGCCGCCTCCGCCGAGCCGGCGGCC
>JAKFWE010000325.1 GCA_021732895.1 Allobosea sp.
AGGAGACCTTCATGCGCATCGTCGACGTTCGCGAGATCACGCAGCCGATCGCTTCGCCGATCCGCAACGCCTATATCGATTTCTCGAGGATGACGACGAGCCTCGTCGCCGTCGTCACCGATGTCGTGCGCAACGGCCGCCGCGTCGTCGGTTACGGCTTCAACTCGAACGGGCGCTATGGCCAGGGCGGGCTGATCCGCGAGCGCTTCGCGCCGAGGTTGCTCGAAGCCGAGGCCGGCGCCCTGCTCGACGACTCCGGCGAAAACCTCGATCCCGACCGCTGCTGGGCGGCGATGATGAGAAACGAGAAGCCCGGCGGCCATGGCGAGCGCTCCGTCGCCGTCGGCACGCTGGACATGGCGATCTGGGACGCGACGGCCAAGATTTCAGGCAGGCCGCTGTTTCGGCTTCTCGCCGAGCGCCATGGGAGGGAGGCCGATCCGCGCGTCTTCGTCTATGCGGCTGGCGGCTACTACTATCCCGGCAAGGACGACGACGCGCTGCGCGCCGAGATGCGCAGCTATCTCGATCGCGGCTATCGCGTCGTGAAGATGAAGATCGGCGGCGCCAGCCTTTCCGATGACGCCAGGCGCATCGAGGCCGTCCTTGCCGAGATCGGGAAGGACGCGCAGCTCGCCGTCGACGCCAATGGCCGCTTCGACCTCGAGACCGCCATCGCCTACGCCAAGATGCTGCGGGCTTATCCGCTGTTCTGGTACGAGGAGGCGGGCGACCCGCTCGACTATGCCTTGCAGGCGGCGCTGGCGGAGTTCTATCCCGGTGCGATGGCGACGGGCGAGAACCTGTTCAGTCATCAGGACGCCCGCAACCTGCTGCGCCATGGCGGCATGCGGCCGGACCGCGACTGGCTGCAATTCGATTGCGCGCTGTCCTACGGACTGTGCGAATACCAGCGTACGCTGGCCGCGCTGAAGGTCTCGGGCTGGGGCTGGGATCGCTGCATCCCTCATGGCGGCCACCAGATGTCGCTCAACATCGCCGCAGGCCTCGGCCTCGGCGGCAATGAAAGCTATCCCGATCTGTTTCAGCCCTATGGCGGCTTTCCCGACAGCGTCAGCGTCGAGGACAGCCATATCGTGATGCCGGAGCTGCCGGGCATCGGCTTCGAGGGCAAGAGCGACCTGATCAGGGTGATGCGCGAGCTGGCCGAGTAGGAACGATCCGGCTGCCGGTCGTCACCGGTTCAGCCTGACCGCGCCGCTGCCGGCGAGGTCATAGCCGCCGAGTTCGCGTGCGCGGCTCGCCATCGCCGGTCCGCGCATCCAGTTAAGCAGACGCTGCGGGCCGGGTTCGAAGCAGGTGCGCCGGCGCATCACCAGATCGACATGCTCCCAGACCAGCGGCAGGAATTCGAGGCCGAAAGCGGTGGCGACGGCGCGGGCGGCGATGCCGCAATCGGCGCGTCCCGTGCGGATGGCGAGCGCCAGATCCTGTCCGGTGGCGCAGACGCCCTCGGCGGCGACCATGCCGGAAAGCGCGGCTGCGTCGGCGGCGAGCAGGCTCGCCAGCAGGAGTTGCGCGCCGGCGCCGCGCTGGCGCTGGGCGAAGCGCGCGCCGCGCTCCAGCGCCGAGGCGACGCCGGTCAAGCCGAGCGGATTTCCGCTCGGGACCAGCAGGCCCTGCTCGCGCCGCGCGAAGCTGATCACCACCGCGTCATGCAGCCCGGGCTGTCCGCGCACGGCCTCGAGATTGGCCTCCTCATGGTCGGGCGAGGCGTGGAGATGGATTGCGGCGATCGCGACCTCGCCGCGCAGTAGCCGGTCCAGCCCTGACTGAGAGCCCTCCGCAAGCAAAGCCAGAGCGCAGCCTGAATCGCGCACGGCGACCTCGAGCAGCGAATCCTGACTCCCGCCGATGATGGGTGGCGGCAGCGCCGGCCTGAGCCCTTCCGGCCAGGCCATGCCGGCCTCCAGCCAGCGGTCGAGCGCGGCGCGCGGAAACAGCCACTTGCCGCTGACCTTGGTGCAGGGGGCCGAGCCGCTCGCCGCGAGCTCGTAGAGCTTGCGCTCCTTGAGCCGGAGATAGTCGGCCGCTTCTTCCGTGGTCAGATAATGATGAGCCTGCATAGGTCTGCGCTCTTATGTTCTGATTCCGGAATTGGCGTTTCGTCGCATTGAACTCTAAGAAAGACAAGTGTTTCGATCGGGCAGGCACGGGCAGGCGGAACGGATTTGGACCTCGCGGCGATCTTTCAGGCGGCTTTCGCGCTCGTCGTCGGCCTCGATCCGGCCTTCCTGGCGATCGTCTCGCTGTCGCTGCAAGTCACGCTGACGGCGGTGCTGATCGCCGGGCTGGTCGGCCTGCCGCTCGGCGCGGCCCTGGCGCTGGCGCGGTTCCGGGGGCGCTCGGTCGTCATCGTCGTCCTCAACGCGCTGATGGGGCTGCCGCCGGTGGTGGCCGGGCTGATGGTGTTCCTGGCGCTGTCACGCTCGGGGCCGCTCGGCTCGCTCGGCCTGCTGTTCTCGCCCTCGGCGATGATCGTGGCGCAGGTCATCCTCGTGCTGCCGATCGTGATCGCGCTGACGCGCCAGACGGTCGAGGACCTTTGGATCGAGTACCGCGACCATCTGCGTTCGGTCGGGCTCGACGGCGCGCGGGCGATCCCGACGCTGCTGTTCGACGGCCGCTTCGCCTTGGCGACCGCGCTGCTGGCCGGCTTCGGCCGGGCCAGCGCCGAAGTCGGCGCGGTGCTGATCGTCGGCGGCAACATCGCCGGCTACACCCGCACGATGACCACGACGATCACCCTGGAAACCTCCAAGGGCGATCTGCCGCTGGCGCTCGGCCTCGGCCTCGTCCTGATCGCGCTGACGCTGGCGATCAACGCCGTCGCCTTCGGCGCCAGCCGCATCGGCGCGCGCTATGCCGGGTGAGCGCCATGCGTGACGTTACCTCGATCCTGCCGCTGCATGTCGACGGCGTCTGCTTCGCCGCCGCGGGGCGCAATCTCGTCGATGCGGCGAGCTTTTCCGTGCCGCCGGGCGGGCTCACCGTCCTTCTCGGCCCCAACGGGGCCGGCAAGTCGCTGATGCTGCGGCTCTGCCACGGCTTGCTCAGGCCGAGCGCGGGCGCGGTGCGCTGGGCTTCCGGCGCCGGCGGGCGGGCCAAGCGCCACGCCATGGTGTTCCAGAAGCCGATCATGCTGCGCCGCTCGGTCGAGGCCAACATCGCCCATGCGCTGGCGGCGGCCGGTCATTCCGGCCCCGAGCGGCGCTCGCGCGGCCGCGAGGCGCTGGCGCGCTTCGGGCTGAGCGACCGGGCGACGCAGGCTGCGCGGCTTCTGTCGGGCGGCGAGCAGCAGCGCCTGGCGATCGCCCGCGCCTGGGCGCTACGGCCCGAACTCCTGTTTCTCGACGAGCCGACCTCGCAGCTCGATCCGGCCGCGACGCGCCAGATCGAGGAGCTGCTGGCCGGCCTCGTCGCCGAGGGCATCACCGTGATGATGTCGACCCATGATCTCGGGCAGGCGCGGCGTCTGGCCGACCGGGTGCTGTTCCTGCATCGCGGGCGGCTGATCGAGGACGCGCCGGCCGAGAGTTTCTTCGCCGGCCCGCGAGCGGCCGAGGCGCGCGCCTTCCTCGCCGGGGAGCTGATCTGGTGAACGAGCTTTCTTCAAGAACGCCCCGAAGGGAGACGATGATGACGATGACCATGACCCGACGCCTCGCGCTTTCGGCCGGCTTCTGCGCCGCGCTGACGGGCTTCGCGCTTGCCCAGACGACGACAGCGCCGCCGCCCGCGACCTCGGCTCCCGCAGTTGCCGGGGATCGCTTCATCACGGTGTCCTCGACGACCTCGACGCAGGATTCCGGCCTGTTCGGCCATATCCTGCCGCTGTTCAAGGCCAGGACGGGGATCGATGTGCGCGTCGTCTCGCAGGGGACCGGCCAGGCGCTCGACACCGGCCGGCGCGGCGACGCCGACGTGGTCTTCGTCCATGCGCGGGCGCAGGAGGTGAAATTCGTCGAGGATGGCTTCGGGCTCGAGCGCAAGCCGGTGATGTACAATGATTTCGTGCTGATCGGGCCGAAGAGCGATCCGGCCGGCGTCGCCGGCACGAAGGACATCGCCGCCGCGCTGGTCAAGATCCAGGAGAAGGGCGCGCCCTTCGTCTCGCGCGGCGACAAGTCCGGCACGCACGCCGCCGAACTCGATCTCTGGAAGGTCGCCAACGTCGATCTCGCGGCGAAGAAGGGCGCCTGGTATCGCGAGATCGGCCAGGGCATGGGCGCGGCGCTGAACAGCGCCGGCGCGATGGGCGCCTATGTGCTGGCCGATCGCGGCACCTGGATTTCCTTCAAGAATCGCGGCGACCTGACCATCGCCGTCGAGGGCGACCGGCGGCTGTTCAACCAGTATGGCGTGATCGCGGTCAACCCGGCCAGGCATCCCCATGTCAAGATCAACGACGGCCAGGCCTTCGTGAACTGGCTGACCGGTCCGGAGGGCCAGAAGGCGATCGCCGACTACAGGATCGATGGCCAGCAACTGTTCTTCGCCAACGCGGCGCAGGCCGGCGCGTGAGCCGATGCGCCGCCTCGTCATCGCGGCGGCGCCGGCCCTGATGAGCCAGCCCGTCCCGGCGCAGGAACCGGTCAGGCTTCACGCCGCCGGCAGCCTGCGGGCCGCGCTCACGGAGGCGGCGCAGGCCTTCACGGCCGCGACCGGGGTCGCGGTCGCGCCGGTCTTCGGCGCATCGGGGCTTCTGCGCGAGCGCATCGCGGCGGGCGAGGCGGCCGAGGTGTTCGCCTCCGCCGATCTCGGCCATCCGCGTGCATTGGCGGAGGCGGGACTGGCCGGCCCGGTCGTGCTGTTCGCCCGCAACGAACTGTGCGCCTTCGCCCGGCCGGAGGTGGGCGCGAGCGGCGACACCCTGCTCGCGCGCATGCTCGATCCGGTGGTGAGGCTCGGCACCTCGACGCCGAAGGCCGACCCCTCGGGCGACTATGCCTGGCAGGTTTTCGCGCGGGCCGAAGCCGTCGCCCCGGGTGCGCGGGCGACGCTGGAAGCCAAGGCGCTGCAACTGACCGGCGGACCGGCCAGCCCGCGCGGACCGGAGGGGCGCAATCTCTACGGGCGCCTGCTGGCGAGCGGGGCCGCCGACATCTTCCTGGCCTACTGCACCAATGCCGCCGCGATCGCAGCCGAAGAGCCCGCCATCGCGCAGATCAGGCTGCCCGAGGCGCTCACTGTGGGGCCCGAGTACGGCCTGACCGTGATGACGCGGGCCTCGCCAAACGCCGGCCGGCTCGCCATGTTCATTCTGTCGTGCGAAGGGCAGGCGATTCTGCTGAGGCATGGCTTCGCCGCCCCGGGCCTCCCGCGCGAGGAATAGTCTCTGGATGGAGCAGGCGATGGACTGGCAGGCGCCACGACCTGGCGAGACCGCTGCGCCGCAGCCCGACCGGCAGGATGCGCATCTCGTCTTGCCGGGTGGTTGACCGCGCCGATGCTTCTCAGCTCCATGGCGGCGGGCGCCGTCGCAGTCAGGCCTCGCCGGGAGGAACCGCATGCTGGACCTGATGCTTCGCGCCGTGCTCATCGGGATCGGCGCGACGGCGCTTCTCGACCTGTGGGCGCAACTGCTGAGGCGCGGCTTCGGCCTGCCCGCGCCGAACTGGGCGATGACCGGGCGCTGGTTCGGGCATCTGGCGCGCGGACGCGCCAGGCACGAATCGATCGCCGCCAGCGAACCGGTCGCCAACGAACTCGCCATCGGCTGGATTGCGCATTACCTCGTCGGCATCCTGTTTGCCCTCGCGCTGCTGGCGATCTGGGGGCCGGGCTGGGCCGCGCGCCCGACTTTGGCGCCCGCGCTGATCGTCGGCTGGGTGACGGTCGGCTGCGGCTGGTTCATCCTGCAGCCGGGCATGGGCGCGGGCGTCGCGTCCTCGAAACGGCCGTACGCCAACCGGGTGCGGGCGCTCAACATCGCAGGCCACACCGTCTTCGGCCTCGGGCTCTATGCGAGCGCACTGCTCATCCAGTGAGCCCGGCCTTGCGCGGGCGAGGGAGACGTTTCGAGGTGCGCGAGAGTCCCGGCT
>JAKFWE010000002.1 GCA_021732895.1 Allobosea sp.
TGCGCGGGTCGAAGGCGGCAAGCTCGCCGCGCATCGCCTCCAGCGACAGCGCCATCGCGACGTCGGCCGCATTGACCAGCCGCTTCGCGTCCTCGCTCGCCAGCACGGCCAGCGCCAGCGAGACCGTCGAGCCGTTGATGAGCGCGGAGGCGTCCTTCGCGCCCAGCGCGAATTCCGGAGCCAGCCCGGCCTTGGCCAGCGCCGCGCGCGCCGGCATGCGCTTTCCCCGGTAGATCATCTCGGCCTCTTCGAAGCCGCAGACCGCAGCCGCCATATGGGCGAGCGGTGCGAGATCACCCGAGGCGCCGACCGACCCCTTCTGCGGGATGACAGGATGCAGGCCGGCGTTGAGGCAGGCGAGCAGGCGCTCGACCAGTTCGACCTGAGGCCCGGAGAAGTTCGAGGCGAAGGCGTTGGCGCGCAGCAGCATCGTCGCCCGCGCCACCTCCTCGGGGAAAGGCTCGCCGACGCCGGTGGCGTGGGCGTAGACGCTTCTGCGCTGGTATTCCGCCATGTCCGCCATCAGCACGCGCTGATCCTTGAACAGGCCGACGCCGGTGTTGAAGGAATACATGAAGGGCGCGTCGTCGGTCATGAAATGACCGTCGATATGGGCGCGCGTCGCGGCGATGCGGGCGCGCGCATCCTTGCCGAGTTTCGCCTTCCCGCAGCGGCCATCCGGGCCTGGCCGGGCGACCTTCATCACCTGCCGGCCCTTGAGGGTGCGTCCGTCGATCGAAATGGCCATGGCTGCCTCTATCCGCTGTCAGGCGATCTAGCGGTCCCGGGGCGCAAAAGGAAATCCGTTTCCGGAACCCGACGCGAAAAACGCCCCGGATCGGGGCGTTCGACAGTCGATCCGGCCTGCGGCCGCGCCGCGGTCACGCCGCCTTCTGCAAACAGGCCCCGATCTTGCCGAGCAGCCGCGGCAGGTCGATCGGCTTGGTGTCGAAGTCGGCGCAGCCGACCTCGACGCTCTTGGCCCGGTCGCTCGACAGCGCGTGCGCGGTCAGCGCGATAATCGGGATCGCGGCGGTGCGCGGCGCCGATTTGATCAGTTGCGTCGCCTCCCAGCCGTCCATCTCTCCCAGAGCGACATCCATCAGGATGAGGTCGGGCGTCTCCTGCGCCGCCATGGCGACGCCGCTGGGACCGTCTGGCGCGCAGCAGACGGCGAAGCCCTGCCGCTGCAGCCGCCTCGTCAGCATGTCACGGTTCATTTCATTGTCTTCGACGAGCAGGATCTTATGCATGGGTCTGGGCCGCCGTCATGATCATGGGGGATTTGCGTTCGGCGATGGCCGCCAGCCTTCGGCTGAAACGATCCGGAGGGACGCCGGGCTTTTCGTCGTCGCGGTCGTTGGGAACGGCCAGGCGAGGCGTCGTCGGGACCACGATGGTGAAGGCGCTGCCGACGCCTTCGCGGCTTTCCACCTCGATGTCGCCGCCCATCAGCCGGCAGAGCTTGCGGCCGAGCGCCAACCCGAGGCCGGTGCCGCCGTATTTGCTGGCGCTGGAATCGTCACCGACGGTGAACTGTTCGAACAGCGAGGGAAGCTGGGCCTCGGCGATGCCGATTCCGCTGTCCTCGACGCGCAGCAGCAGGGTCGCCGCCCGTCCGACGCCGCTGCGCATGGCGCTGACGCGGATCGTGCCGTCGCGGGTGAACTTGGTCGCGTTGTCGAGAACCTGGTGCAGCGCCTGACGCAGCTTGCCGCCATCGCAGACGATGCCGCCTATGTCCGGCGCCGACGCAAGCGTAAGCGTGTTGCGGCCCTGCTCGGCGGCGCCGGTGAACTGTGCGATCGCCTCCTCGAGCAGGGGCGCGACATCGATCGGCTCGAGGTGCAGTTCCATCATGCCGGCCTCGATCTTCGACAGATCGAGCACCTCGTTGACCAGCCGCAGCAGATGATGGCCGGCGCTGTGGATGCGCTCGAGGTCCGAAGCGGTTTCCGCGTCATCCTCGTCGGCGGCGTCCTCGAGCAGGATCTGGCTGTAGCCGATCACGGCGTTGAGGGGCGTGCGCAGCTCGTGACTCATCTTGGCGAGGAAATCGGCCTTGGCTGCGCCGGCGCGCTCGGCTTCCTCGGTGGCGCGCCTGAGTTCGGCCGCGGTGGCGAGGTGGCCGCGCATCTCCGTCTCGAGCTCGCCCTGCGAGGCCAGCACCTTGGCGTAGAACAGCGCCATCATGGTGACGTAGAGCGAGGCCGCGACCGTGGAGACGAGGCCGAGCCCCTGCAGCGCCGCGAAATCCATGGCCGGCTCGCTTGCATAGCCAGCTTGCAGGAAGCCCCAGAACACCGCGAAATTCAGCGCGAACATGCCGAGCACGATCAGGCGCAGGCGCGGCGCCGAGCCGAGATAGAAGAAGGCCAGCAGCGGGATCGTCAGCACCCAGGGCAGGGTCGGCGAGGTGACGCCGCCATAGAAGAAGCAGCTCCACAGGATGCAGAACATCAGGTTCTGGATCGAAATCAGCGCGAGCAGGTAATAGTGCCCGATCGCCCGCAGCACGAACGGAAAAATCCAGAACCCGGTGATCGAGGCCGCCAGCACGACGACCTCGAAGCCGGGCTTCGGATCGAGAATGTAGAGCGCCAGCGGCACGACGTTGCCGATGAACGGGCCGAACAGATGGCTGATCAGAAACATCCGCGCCTGTTTGCGCATCTCGCGATCGGCCGCGAGCTCGGCCGGGATGAACCAGTCGACGAGGTCGTTCAGGGCAGCCTGGGATGTCGGAAACGAGATCGCCATGTCGACCTGTCGCATCGCGCCCGCCAGGCCGGCGGACGCCGTTGTTCGTTTCGCCAGGCGAACAGACGCGCGCGCCCGGCAGGCAGCAACGATGGCGCGTTCTGATTAAGACCGCGTAAACCGGGGCGGGGGCGGCGCTGTCGAATGCGATCGTGTAAGCGCTCCGTCAGCGTCAGGATCGGGCCGGAGACCAAATTTTAACAGCCAGTGACGTAAGGAAGGCGCCAGAGGCCCGTGGAAATGCGTCATCATTCCGAGATTCGTTCATGAACCGTCTGATCAACGTCATCGACTGGTTCATCCCCGACGCCGCCAAGTTCGAGCGTTCGGAACTGAGCCTCGCCCGAAACTTCGTCTTCACGCATCTGTTCGGCCCGCTGCTGTCGCAGTCGATCGCCATATTCCTTTATCTGACCGATCCCGACCCCGGTTTCGCCTGCTGGACGATGATCATCTGCACCTGGCTGTTCTGGCTGTTCCCGCTGGTGCTGAAATACACCCGCAACCTGCAGCTCTCCGCCTTCATTTCCGTCGAACTGCTGGCCTTCACCGCACTGTTCGGCTCGTTTCATTATGGCGGCGTCTCATCGCCGTTCCTGCCCTGGCTGATCGTCAGTCTGCTGCTGGGCTTCTTCTACCTGTCGGACAAGCCGCAGATCGTGATCGGGCTGTTCGCGTTCAACATCGCGAGCTTCTTTTGCGCCTATCTGCTGTGGGGCTTTCCGCAACTCGTTCCGCTCTCCCTGCTCGAACCGGTGGGCTGGATCTCGATCCTTTCGGCGACGATCTACATGTCGTGGATGGCGATCTACTACGCCAACATCACCTCGATGCGCTCCGAACTCGAGCGCGAGACCGAACGCCATCGCGCCACGGCCGTCCGGCTGATGCAGGCGAAGGAGCTCGCCGACGCCGCCAACCGGGCCAAGTCGATCTTTCTCGCCAAGATGAGCCACGAGCTGCGCACGCCGCTCAACGCCGTGATCGGCTACAGCGAAATGCTGCTCGAGACCTTCGAGCCCACCGCCCGCAACGAGCACAAGCGGGTCGATCTGGGCCGGATCAACGCCGCCGGCAAGCATCTGCTCTCCCTCGTCGCCGACGTGCTCGACCTGTCGAAGATCGAATCCAACAGCATCGAACTCCGGATCGAGCGCTTCGACCTCGCCGAGTTCGCGCGCGACGTGGTCACGACGACCCAGCGCCTGGCCGCCGAAAAGGGCAACGCCTTGACTCTCAACTGCATCGGGCGGCTCGGAATGGTCTCGACCGACGCCACCAAGCTTCGCCAGATCCTGCTCAACCTGATCAGCAACGCCGCCAAGTTCACCGAGGGCGGCACGATCGCGCTGAGCGTGCGGCGAGACGCCCGGTCGGGCGGCGACTGGATCGAGATGCAGGTCCGCGACACCGGCATCGGCATCGCGCCCGAGCAGTTGCATCGGCTCTTCCAGAACTTCGGGCAGGCCACCGCCGCGACCTCCGGGAAATACGGCGGCACGGGGCTCGGGCTCGCCATCAGCCAGAAGTTCTGCGCCCTGATGGGCGGCGGCGTCACCGTCTCCAGCGAGCCGGGCCGCGGCTCGTGCTTCACCGTGCGGGTGCTCGCCGAACTCGCAGCCGATGATCCCGCCCCGCAATCAGAGCCCGGCGACGCCGCGCTTTCCCCAGCGCTGGCCGTTTGAGGCGATCGGATGGCTTCCCCGATGATACAATCCGTGCCGATGCTCGCTGAAACCGGCCTGCCGCCTTCCGGAGCGGCGACCGAGCCGCCGGCGCGCCCGCATCTGCTGATCGTCGACGACATCGCCGACAACCGGACGATCCTCGCCCGCCGCTTCGAGCGGAGGGGTTTCGACATCAAGGAGGCGGCAAGCGGCGCCGAGGCGCTGGCGCTGATCGAGACGCACGCCTTCGACACCGTCATGCTCGACGTGATGATGCCGGAGATGGACGGGACCGAGGTGCTGCGCCGCATCCGCGCGATCCATCCGGCCGCATTGCTTCCGGTGATCATGGTGACGGCGAGGACCCAGAGCGACGACGTCGTCGCCGCGCTCCAGCTCGGCGCCAACGACTACGTCACCAAGCCGGTCGATTTCCAGGTCGCGCTGGCGCGGGTGAACAGCCAGATCGAGCGCAAGCGCGCCGAAATCGAAGCGCTGCGCGCTTCCGAGCGCCTGCGGCTGCTCAACCAGCAGCTCGAGCAGCGCGTCAGCGAACGCACGAGAACGCTGCTCGAGACCAATCTGCGTCTCGAAAGCGAAATTTCGCAGCGCCAGCAATCGGAGGCGCAGAACCAGTATCTCGCGCGCCATGACGCCCTGACCGGGCTGGGCAACCGGCTGATGTTCCGCGAGGAGCTCGATCTCGCGCTCGCAATGGAGGCTGGCGGCGGAGACCATGTCTGCGTGCTCTTCATCGATCTCGACGGCTTCAAATCGGTCAACGACGCGCTCGGGCACGCCATCGGCGACGCGTTGCTGAAGCTCGTCGCGGCGCGGCTCCGCGATTGCCTCGGCGACCAGGACCGGGTCGCGCGATTCGGGGGGGACGAGTTCGCGGTGATGACCCTGTGCGAGGGCGGCGTCGCGCCGGCGCTCGCGCTCGCCAGCCGCATCATCGCGACGCTGAGCGCCCCGGCCGAAATCGGCGGCCACCCCGTCCATGTCGGCGCCAGCATCGGCGTCGCCATGGCGCGCGAGGATTGCCGCACGCCCGAGGACCTGATCAAGGCCGCCGACATGGCGATGTATCGCGCCAAATCGGAAGGGCACGGGGTCTGGCGCCTGTTCGATCCGGCCATGGACGCGGCCGCGCAGGCGCGCCGCGCGCTCGAACTCGACCTGCGCAATGCGCTGGTCGAGGGGGAGCTGATGCTGTTCTACCAGCCGCTGGTCAGCCTCGCGACGAACAAGGTCTCGGGCTTCGAGGCGCTGATGCGCTGGCGCCATCCCGAGCGCGGCCCGATCTCGCCCGCCGAATTCATCCCGGTCGCCGAGGAGCTCGGGCTGATCGTGCAGCTCGGCGAATGGGCCCTGCGCCAGGCCTGCGCCGAGGCGGTGACCTGGCCCGACGAGATCAAGATCGCGGTCAACCTGTCGCCGATCCAGTTCCTGCGCGGCAATCTGGTGCCGTCGGTGATCAACGCCCTCGCCGCCTCCGGCCTCGCTCCGCATCGGCTCGAACTGGAGATCACCGAATCGGTGATGCTCGACAAGTCGGCGCGCAACCTCGACACGCTGCGCCAGTTGCGGGAGCTCGGCGTGCGGATCGCGATGGATGATTTCGGAACC
>JAKFWE010000179.1 GCA_021732895.1 Allobosea sp.
GAGACAGTCTGGGCGATGTCGCATGGCGTGGCCGCGCTGTTCGGCCGGGCCGATGGCGGCCGGCGTCCGCTGCCGATGTCGGCGGGGGAGCTGCTCGAGGCCGGCATGCTGATCTATCTGCAGGGGCTTGGTCTCGGCGCCCGGAAGGCCGATCCCGCCAAGGGCTGACGGCTGCGTCTTGACAAAGAGTGTTCCCGCATCCATCTATGTAAATGTGATTTACATTCACGCTGGAGAGGGATCGATGCCGATCGTCGCGAAGCTGGACGAGTTTGGGAGAGGGGCCTGGATCGCGCTGACGGTCCTCGGCTTCATCGTTTGGTGGCCTCTGGGTCTGGCGACCCTGGCCTTTGCATTCTGGAGCGGACGCATGGGATGCGGATATGCCGGCGCAGGACGCCATGAATACAAGATGAGCCGCCTTCAGGAGAAGATGGACCGCTTGCGCCAGCGCATGGGCGGCGGCGAAGGCGGCGAGCGCGGCTTCGGCGGAGGCGGCTGGGGTCGCGGCCCGTCCAGCGGCAACCGCGCCTTCGACGAGTATCGTCAGGAGACGTTGCGGCGGCTCGAGGACGAGCAGCGCGAGTTCCAGGATTTCCTGGGCCGCCTGCGCATGGCCCGCGACAAGGCCGAGTTCGACCAGTTCATGGCCGACAGGCGCGGCGGGGCCGGCCCGCAACCCGACGCCGCCTGAACCGGTCGCCATGGCGACGACGAGCCCGCCCCGGCCTGCCGGGGCGGGCTTTTTCGCGCCTGCCGACCCCGCTCGCGGCGACGTGAGGCGCGCCGGGCTCGCGCCGCCGTATACCCGGCGTTAACCTTGCTGGAGGCTTAACTCTTTCGCGTGCATGCGTCCCGCGTGAAACCCCGTTTGCGCCCCGCTTTCGCCGGATTCCCGGGCGATTGGAGGGTCTGGACGTTTTCCCGGAGCGCTGATCGGGCGTCGGCGCGGCGACTCGCCGCGACGCGAGGTGCGAGGCCGCGCCCGATCCGGCTTCAGGCCGAGGGGCAGGGCCGGCGCACGGGGCCGCCAGGGCAGAAGGATGACGAGATGAACCCCGCCGCTGATCTCGCGCAGATCGCGCCACAGATCGACATGTCGTTCTGGTCGCTGTTCTGGCACGCCCATATCGTCGTCAAGCTGGTGATGATCGGCCTGCTGGCGGCCTCGGTGTGGTGCTGGTCGATCATCGTCGACAAGACCTTGCTGTATCGCCGCACCCGCCGCGACATGGACGCCTTCGAGGAGGTGTTCTGGTCGGGCCGGTCGCTCGAGGAGCTCTATCGCGACCTCTCGGCCAAGCCGGTCAACGACATGGCCGCCGTGTTCGTCGCGGCGATGCGGGAGTGGAAGCGCTCCTTCGAGAATGGCGGTCGCTCCGTCGCCAGCCTGTCGCAGCGCATCGACAAGGTGCTCGACGTCACCATCCAGCGCGAGGCCGAGCGGCTGGAGTCGAAGCTGCTGGTGCTTTCGACCATCGCCTCGGCGGCGCCGTTCATCGGGCTGTTCGGCACGGTCTGGGGCATCATGAACTCTTTCGCCGCCATCGCGGTGTCCAAGAACTCTTCGCTGGCGGTGGTCGCGCCGGGCATCGCCGAGGCGCTGTTCGCCACGGCGATCGGCCTGTTCGCCGCGATCCCGGCGCTGATGGCCTACAACAAGCTCCAGTCCGAGGTCGCCAAGGCCTCGAGCCGGCTGGAGGCCTTCGCCGACGAGTTCTCGTCGATCCTGTCGCGGCAGATCGACGAGCGGCTGGCGGCCTGAGCCGCGATGCGCCGGCGCAATCAACGAATGGGCAGGATCGGCTGACATGGGCAGGGCTGACATGGGCAAGGCTGACATGGGCAGGGCTGGCTGATGGGAATGGGTGTTACAGCGGCGCCGAAGGCCGGCGGACGCAGGGGCCGTCGCGCGCGCCGCCACGGCGCCATCGCCGAGATCAACATGACGCCGTTCATCGACGTGATGCTGGTGCTGCTGATCATCTTCATGGTCGCGGCGCCGCTGATCGCGACCGGCGTGCCGATCGACCTGCCCCAGACCGGGGCCAAGCCGATCAACGTCGATCAGAAGCCGGTGACCATCGCGATCGACGGCAAGGGCCAGATCTTCCTGCAGGACCAGCCGACGCTGGAGCCCGACCTCGTGCTCAAGCTGCAAGGCATGGCCAAGGACGGTTTCGACCAGCGCATCTATGTGCGCGGCGACCGTCAGGTCGATTACGGCCGCGTCGCCTCGGTGATGTCGACGATCACGTCGGCGGGTTTCAAGCGGGTCGCGCTCGTCACCGAGCCGGCGACGCGCTGAATTCGCGGCGGGTGCGAGCGAGGATGGTCAGGGCGTGAAGCTGTCGAGCTCCGAACCGGGATTGGCGGTGTCCGCGCTGGGCCACGCGACGTTTCTCGTCGCGGGGCTGCTGGCGTTCTCCTCCGCCAAGCCGCTGCCGGAGAACATCGAGGCGATCTCCGTCGAGATCGTCGATCCCAGCGCGCTGAACCAGGTCACGCGCGGCGAGCGCCAGGCCGAGAAGGTGCAGGAGCAGCCGATCCAGCGGGCCGAGCGCCAGGCCGAGATCGTCGAACGCAAGCAGGCCGGCGAGGACAGGCAGGACGCTCCGGCGCCGCCGACGCGGCCGGCCGAGATCGCGCTCGCCGACGAGAACGCCGCCGCGCCGCTGCCCCCGTCGCGCCCGGCCGCCCTGCCCAGGGCCGAGACGAAGCCGCCGCCGGAGCCGGTGAAGCAGCCGCCGCAGAAGAGCGAGGCGCAGGCCCAGGCCGAAGCCCAGCAGCGCCGCGACGAACTCGCCCGTCTGGCCGAGGAGGCCGAGATCGCCTCGCGCGCGAGGAAGGCAGAGGAGGAGGCCAAAGCCGCCGCCAAGGCCAGGGCCGAGGACGAGGCCAAGGCGCGGCAGCTCGCCGAGGCTAGGGCGAAAGCGGAAGCCCAGGCGAAGGCCGAGGCCGCCGAGGAGGCGAAGGAGAAGGCCGAGGCCGCCGCGAAGGCGAAGGCCGAGGCGGACGCCAAGGCCAAGCTCGCCGCGGCGCTCAAGGCGAAGCAGGAGGCCGAGGCCAAGGCGAAGCGCGAGGCCGAGATCGCCAAGAAGTTCAACGCCAGCGACATCGCCCGGCTGCTGCAGTCGAAGGAGCCGGCGCAGTCCTCCGGCTCGGCCGCGCCGCAGGTCAACCGCGTCGCCTCGCTGGGCACGCAGAGCGGCCAGTCGGCCAAGCTCAGCCCGTCGCTGCGGGCGCAGCTCGTCGGCATCATCAAGGACCAGCTCCTCAAGTGCTGGAGCGTGCCGATCGCGCTCGCCAACGGGCGCGTCGACGTCGTGCCCGAAGTGCGCATGAAGCTCAACATGGACGGCTCGCTCGCCGGCGAGGCGAGGGTGATCAACCGCTCCCCGGACCCGCTCTTCCAGGTCGCGGCGAGTTCGGCGCTGACGGCGACGCGGCGCTGCTCGCCGCTGCGCATTCCGGCCCAATTCGCCTCCTATTATGACGACTGGCGCGATGTCGTCGTCAATTTCGACGCAAGGGACGTGCTGTGACCCAGACCGACCGGACCACCCTCGACGGCTTTCCGCAGCCCAGCCGCCGGCGCATGCTGGCGCTGGCGGGCTCGGCGCTCGCGGCGCCGCTCATCCTGCCGCGCGCGGCGCGCTCCGAACTCGTCATCGACCTGCGCGGCGGCACGTTCCAGCCGCTGCCGATCGCCATCGCCGATTTCGCGGGCGAGGGCGGCGTTCTGGTCTCGGGCGTGATCGGCAACAATCTCAAGCGCAGCGGCTATTTCGCGCCGCTCGACAAGGCCCGCCACCCCAACAAGAACCCGCCCTTCGACACCGCGCCGGAATTCGAGGCCTGGAAGGCGTCCGGCGTGCAGGCGCTGGTGACGGGGCGCGTTTCGCGCGACGCCGGCCGGATCAAGGCCGAGTTCCGGCTCTGGGACGTCACCACCGGCACGCAGACGGACGGCCAGCAATATTTCACCGACCCGAGCAACAGCCGGCGCGTCGGCCACATCATCTCGGACGCGATCTACACCAAGGTCACGGGCGTCGGCGGCTTCTTCGACACCCGCGTCGTCTTCGTCGACGAATCCGGGCCCAAGGAGAACCGGCGCAAGCGTCTGGCGATCATGGACCAGGACGGCGCCAATGTCCGGTATCTCACCACGGGAGAGGTCTCCGTCGTCACGCCGCGCTACTCGCCGGTGGCCCAGGAGGTGACCTACATGGCGCAGCGGCAGGGCGAGCAGCCGCGCGTGCACGTCCTCAACATCGAGACCGGGCAGCGCCAGATCGTCGGCAATTTTCCCGACATGACGACGAGCCCGCGCTTCTCGCCCAACGGCGCCAAGATCGCGCTCTCGCTGCAGCAGGGCGGCAACGCCAATCTCTACGCCATCGACATCGGCTCGCGTACGACCACGCGGCTGACCTCGACCATCGCGATCGACACCTCGCCCTCCTACTCTCCGGACGGGACGCAGATGGTGTTCGAGAGCGACCGCGGCGGCTCGCAGCAGCTCTATCTGATGGGGATGGGCGGCGGCGAGGGCAAGCGGCTCTCCTTTGGCCAGGGCTCCTATTCGCAGCCTTCCTGGTCGCCGCGCGGCGACCTGATCGCCTTCACCAAGCGCGGCGGCGGCGGCTTCGCGATCGGCGTGATGCGGCCCGACGGCACGGGCGAGCGCCTGCTGACCGAGGGCTTCCACAACGAGGCCCCGAACTGGGCGCCGAACGGGCAGTACATCATGTTCTTCCGCGATCCGGGCGGACAGTCCGGCGGCAAGCTCTACATGGTCGACATCACCGGTCGCGTCGAACTGCCGGTGCCGACGCCGGCCTTCGCCTCGGACCCGTCCTGGTCGCCGCTGCTGACCGGCGCCAGGTGAGGCGGGCGACGAGCCGCCGGATCGACGCGCCGCGCTGGTGCCGATCGGCCACAGGCGCCGAAAACTGCGATTTCGCCGCATTTGGTTAACCATGCGCCGCAATGCCGCCATTTCGCCCTGTTCTGGCAAGGTCTCGTTTAGCTTGACGCGGCATTGATGGCCTCATCTGTTCGGCGCATCGCATGCGCCGCCAAAGAATCCGATCGCCCTGGAGAAGTCCCATGCTCCCATCCCTCTTCGCCGGCGGGCGCGCCGTTCGCTTCGCCTTCGCCATCGCCGCGGCCCTGACGCTCGGCGCCTGCGCCAACACGCAGCAGGCCGACGGCTTCGGCGCCGGCGGCGCCGCCACGCCCGGCAGCGCCCAGGATTTCGTCGTGAATGTCGGCGACCGCGTCTTCTTCGAGACGGATTCGACCGATCTGACGTCGACGGCGGTCGCGACGCTCGACAAGCAGTCGGCCTGGCTGGCGCGTTATCCGCGCTACACCTTCACCGTCGAGGGCCATGCCGACGAGCGCGGCACGCGCGAATACAACTTCGCGCTCTCGGCGCGGCGGGCCCAGACCGTGCGCGATTATCTGGCCTCGCGCGGCGTCCCCGGCAACCGCATGCGCATCGTCTCCTACGGCAAGGAGCGACCGGTCGCCGTGTGCAACGACATCTCCTGCTGGTCGCAGAACCGCCGTTCCGTGACGCTGCTCGACGGCGCGCCGGCGGTCTGATCCGGAGAATCCGGTCACGGGGCCGACGCCTGCCGCGCGGCGGGCGTCGGCCTTTCATATTTTGGCCGTGGTGAGCGGGTGTGATATTGCGATTGCGAAATCCAAGCCCGGTTTGACACGATGACCCGATATCCCGACGCCTTCGACCCGTCGCGCCGCGCGCTCGCCCTGCTTGTCGCCGCGGCGCTGGCCGTGGCTTTTCTGGCCGCGCCGCCGGCGCGCGCCCAGGACGTGTCCGACCTCACCGTCAGGACCGGGCGGCTGGAAACCATGGTGCGCCAGCTCTCCGGCCAGATCGAGCAGTTGCAGTTCGAGAACCGTCGCCTCAGCTAGCAGGTCCGCAAGTTCCAGGAGGACGTCGATTTCCGCCTGAGCGAGCGTGGCGGCGCCGGGAACCGGCCACCGGCCGAGGCGCGGCTGCCGCGCCAGCGCC
>JAKFWE010000001.1 GCA_021732895.1 Allobosea sp.
TCCGTGCTCGAGGCCGAATTGAAGCGCCGGTTGCGCCCGGGCAACCGGCGCTTCAATTCGGCCTCGAGCACGGACGGATAGCTCCTGTCGCCGGCGCTGGCCCCGGAACCCGCGGTCGTGGAGGAGCCGAGCGCGACGATGGTCAGGGCCCCGGTTTCCTCGAGCGTCGTCTTAGCGGCCGGCAGCATCGGCAGAAACGGCAGTTGCGCCGCGCCGAAGCGGCAGCGCAGATCGCTCATGTCGGCCAGCGCCATGGGCCCGGCGACGGCCGGCCCCGCGAGCACGCAGGTCAGGATGGCAGCGCCGAAGCTCCACCGGCGACCTTGCCGGCCGCCCCGCGATGCGTGATCGACTGATGCCACGACAGGAAAATCCCCAGACCGGCGAGAATTATAACGCCCGACAGGCAAACCAGCAACTGCGGCACGAGCGCGAAGGCGGTTTCCGCCAGGACGATCTGGCCCAGCACCGACAGCACGATGCCGGCGCAGAACACCTCCAGCGAATGCCGCCCGATCGTCGCCAGCAGCCGCCCGCCCCGATGAGCGAGCAGGGCGCCGCCGCCCGGCAGAAAGCGGATCGCCAGCCAGGCCAGCGCCGCGACATGCCCGATCCGGCTCCAGGCCAGGTTGGTCTTGTCGTGACCGAGCTGGATATGGTCGATCCAGTCGTTCAGCATGGCGACGCCGAAGGGGTTGCCCGAAGCCGTCTTCGCGACGAGGGCGAACGCCAGGAAGGCGATCGCCGCGGCGTCAAGCCCGCGCCAGGCCGGCGCCGCGACGCCCGTTTGAACCGCGCGCCCGATCACGACGCCGATGGCGAAGACGAACTGCCAGGCGAACGGGTTGAAGAACCAGCCGCCGGAGCCGACGTTCGGCAGGTTCAGGCCCAGGGCCAGCGCGCCCTGCCAGACCGCCGCCGAAGCCGCCAGCGTCAGGATCGGGCTGATCCGCGCGGCCAGGTAAATGACGGGGAACAGCGCCAGAAGCACGATGTAGAGCGGCAGGATGTCGAGATAAAACGGCTGGTAGCGCAGCGTCAGCGCATCGACCAGCGCCGCGGCCGTGTCGGCGAAGAAGGGCTGGATGTTGATCGCCTCGATGTAGAGCGGATTTTGCGTCCGGGTGACCGCGGCGGAGACGACGCCGCAGACGATCACGAAGACGGCGATGTGAGCGATGTAGAGCGTCCAGATCCGCGCGCCGAGCCCGAGCGCGCCGATGGCGAGGCCGCGCCGCTCGATCGTCGCGCCGTAAGCCAGCGTCGCCGAGACCCCGGCGAGCACGACGAAGGCGTCGGCCGCGTCCGAGAAGCCGAAATTATGCGGCAGCCAGCCCGCGACGACATTGCCCGGCATGTGATCGACGAAAATGAACAGCAGGGCGAGGCCGCGAATGATGTCGATGCGCGCATCGCGGACGGCGGGCATGCCCACGGCGGCCGGGCCGGAGCGTGGCCGGCCGAACATAAGGAATCGTCCAAACGAGCCGTTATCCGCCACGACCAGTCCCAATATCCACCAGACGAGATGCCAGCCGCCCCACCACGAGCCACACAGGGCGCGCATGAACGGTCTCTGCCGATACCGTTCATCTAGCGTTCAGAATATGACCGAACATGAACGAAGCCTCCGCCGGCGATCACATCTGCGTGTGCGCTCGCACGGCGACGACGTCACGCGCCGGCGGCTCAGTAGGGCGGCTCCGCATGGACGAGCCTGCCGTCGATCAGGAGGCGCTTTATCGCCGCATCGCCGGAGGCCGACACCGCCGCCACGACCTCGATCCGTGACCGGTCGGTGCGCTCGATCGCGCGACCGCTGCCCTGTGGCACGAAATAGGTCTCGATGCCGTAGGCGATGCGCAGCCCGTCGCGGCCGCCCGCGCAGGGCGCGCCGTCCTCGCCGCCCAGGCATGCGCCGGTCGACAGCACCCTGCCGCCGATCACCGGCCCATTCGCGCCGGATGGCCGGGCGCGCGCCACGGCCACGACCTGCGCGAACCCATCGGGCCCCGCCCTGAGACTGACATAGACCTTCTCGCCGCGCCTCAGGTCGCGATCGGCGCCATCGGCCGCCCGAACGGTGCTGATGTCATAGGCCAGCACGACGTAGTCGCCGCGAAACAGGTCGCGCTGATCGACCGGAGCCGTCCTCAACCTGATTTCGGCTCCATTGCGCAGGATTCTCGCCCGGCTCTCGACGACGATGAGGATGAGCCCGCACAGCACGAGCATGGCGGCGAGCGCGCGCCAGAGCGCGGGCGCGCGGGCGGTCAGCCGGTCGATGGAGGCAACCGCGATCATGCCGGCTCTCCCGGCGCTTTCGAGAAGCGCGCCACGAGCCGCCGCGTCAGCGACGCCATGCCCAGCAGGGCCGCCCCGCCGACCAGGAAGAACAGCGACTGGTCGAGCAGGCTGCCGATGGTTTGCCAGAGCAGGATGAGGACGGCGATGAAGAACAGGCCGGAGCCCGCTCCCGTCAGCCGGCGCATGCCGCCGGCGGCGCCGGCCGCGACCAGGGCTATGGCGATCGACAGGATCAGGCCCGCCACGATGGCCTTGCCGGGCAGCGTGACCGCGCCGCCGCTCCAGAACACGACCGGAATCAGCAGGGAGAGCAGCAGCGCGGCGGCGAGCGTCCAGGCGAAGCGGCGCTCGCGCGTCAGCAGCGCCAGCCCCGCGACCGCGGGCGCGGCGACGAGATAGGCGAGATAGATCGCGGTCCCGCCCTTGCCCGCGCCCGACAGGCCGGTGTCGAGTATCCGGAAGAGCTCGATGCACAGCGCGACCGACAGACCGGCCAGACCCCAGGGCAGGAAGGCGGTCAGGAGCGGCGGCAGGCCCCGGTCGAGCGCCAGCGCGCCGACGGCGACGAAGGCGCACGAGACGGCCAGGCCATAGGCGATCAGCCCGTAATCGAAATCGCCCGTGACCCAGTCGCCGGGAACCAGCGCGAGCCACCCCGCCAGCGCCAGCACGGCGACATGATGGACGAAGCGGCTTTCCCGCCCCAGCGCCAGCCAGAACGCCGGCAGGAACAGCAGGAAGAACGGCCAGTGCAGCGCGCCCTGCTGCTCGATCCAGCGGCCGCCGCTCCAGCCCGCCAGCGCGACGAAGGCGACGATCAGCGCCCCGTCGGAGCGCAGCAGGACCGCGACGGCGAGCGCGCCGAGCGCGATCAGGAAGGCCCCGGCCGGCCAGTCGGCCGGCAGATGGTACATCTGCCCTACGAGCGCGACGCCCGCCGCGAAGATCAGCACGCCGCAGGTCGAGGCCGCGTTCGCGCCCATGGTCGAGCCCTTGCCCTCCAGCCGCGCGGCGATGAGGAGCGCGCCGACGATGCCGACGAGGATCATGCCGAGCTTCGCCAGCCTCGGCATGTCCTCCCAGTTGGCGGCGACGAAGGCCGCGACGCTGGAGGCGATCAGGAGCCCGCCAAACAGACCGAGAAGGCCCGGCAGTTTGAAGCCGCCCTCGCGCGCCAGCGACTGGCGGATCGCGCTCGCGCTCTCGACGCTGACGAGCCCCTCCCCGACCCAGCGGGTCAGGTCGGCTTCGAGTCGCTTGTGATAGGAGCCGGTCAGCATGTGCGACAATCTGGCATGTGGAACGGACGCTTGGCGAGAGGCGCTTGTAAGGCACGGATCGTCTTTGCGAGCGCAGCGAAGCAATCCAGGGCCACGCGCAGACGCTGGATTGCTTCGTCGCTGCGCTCCTCGCAAAGACGGCGGAGGTCAGCCCGCCCGCGCCGCCCTCACCCGCTTCAGATCCGGCGGCGTCGCCTCGTCGCTCAGCGCCGCGATCATCGCGTCCAGCGACATCACCGTCTGCGCCTGGCTACCGAGCCGGCGGACGGTCACCGTGCGCTCTTCCGCCTCGCGCTTGCCCACCGCGAGGATCACCGGGACCTTCGCCAGCGAATGCTCGCGCACCTTGTAGCTGATCTTCTCGTTGCGGAGATCGGCTCGCGCGCGCAAGCCGGCGTTCATGCAGGCGATGGTGACCTCTTCGGCATAGGAATCGGCGTCCGACGTGATCGGGCAGACCAGGATCTGCTCGGGCGCGAGCCAGAGCGGGAAATGCCCGGCGAAGTTCTCGATCAGGATGCCGGTGAAGCGCTCCAGCGAGCCGCAGATCGCGCGATGCACCATGCTCGGCGTCTTCTTCTCGCCGTCCGAGCCGATATAGAACGCCCCGAAACGTTCCGGCAGGTTGAAATCGACCTGGGTGGTTCCGCATTGCCAGTCGCGGCCGATCGCATCGCGCAGGACGTATTCGAATTTCGGCCCGTAGAACGCGCCCTCGCCCGGATTGATCTCGGTCTTGATGCGCCCGCCCGACTGTTCGGCGATCTGCGCCAGAACGCGGTTCATCACGTCCTCGGCATGGTCCCACATCGCGTCGGTCCCGACGCGCTTGTCGGGCCGCGTCGAGAGCTTGATGACGAGATCGTCGGTGAAGCCGAAATCGCCATAGACCGAGAGGATCAGGTCGTTGATCTTCAGGCATTCGGCCGCCAGATCGTCCTCGGCGCAGAAGATATGGGCGTCGTCCTGCGTGAAGCCGCGCACCCGCATCAGCCCGTGCAGCGCGCCCGACGGCTCGTAGCGGTGGACGTTGCCGAATTCTGCGAGCCGAATCGGCAGATCGCGATAGCTCTTCAGCCCGTGCTTGAAGATCTGGACATGGCCCGGGCAGTTCATGGGTTTAAGCGCGAACACCTTCTGGTCGCGCGTCGGGTCGTTGGGGTTCTCGAAGGCGCTGGCCGATTTCACCGCGAACATGTTGTCCTGATACCAGCCCCAGTGGCCTGACGTCTCCCAGAGCGACTTGTCGAGGATCTGCGGCGCGTTGACCTCCTCGTAGTCGGCGGCGAGCCGGCGGCGCATATAGGCGATGATCTCCTGGAACAGCCGCCAGCCCTTGGCGTGCCAGAACACCACGCCCGGCCCCTCCTCCTGGAAATGGAACAGGTTCATCTCGCGGCCGATCTTGCGATGGTCGCGCTTCTCCGCCTCCTCGAGCTGCGTCAGGTGCGCGTCGAGCTGTTCCTGCTTCGCGAAGGCCGTGCCGTAGAGCCGCGTCAGCATGGCGTTGTTGCTGTCGCCGCGCCAATAGGCGCCCGCCACCTTCATCAGCTTGAAGGCGTTGCCGACCTTGCCGACCGAGGTCATGTGCGGGCCGCGGCAGAGGTCGATCCAGTCGCCTTGAGCATACATCTTCAGCGTCTGGTCTTCCGGGATCGCATCGACCAGCTCGACCTTGTAGGCCTCGCCCTTCCCGGCGAAGAAGGCCTTCGCCTTGTCCCGGCTCCACTCTTCCTTGGTGAAGGGCGCGTCCCGGGCGATGATCTCGCGCATCTTCTTCTCGATCGCCGGGAAGTCGTCGGGCGTGAACGGCTCGTTGCGCGCGAAATCATAGAAGAACCCGCCCTCGATCACCGGGCCGATCGTCACCTGCGTGCCCGGCCACAGCGCCTGCACCGCCTCGGCCAGCACATGGGCGCAGTCGTGACGGATCAGTTCGAGCGCGCGCGGATCGTCCCGCGTCAGGAACTCGATCCTCGCATCCCTGTCGATCGCGTCGGCGAGATCGACGACGACGCCGTCCAGCGCCATCGCGACGGTGCGCTTCAGCAGCGAGGGAGAGATGCCGCCGGCGATCGCCGCCCCGGTGACGCCGGAGGGGAATTCGCGCGTCGCGCCGTCGGGAAATGTCAGGGAGATCGTCATGGATCGCGCTCCTGCTCACTCGGGGATACAGACCCCGTAAGCCAAGGCCGGCTGCGGATGGGATATCGTTCCGCCGCCCGCAGCCGGTTGCGCGTCGGAATCGAAGGCCTAGTCCCGATCCGGGGGCGGCGCGTTCACCCCGCGCCAGCGGCCGTAGGACCACGGCCTATACCAGGCCGCGCCGGCCGGCAATTCCTCGCAGACGAGGTCGATGCCGCTGCTGCCGAGCGGCGTGCAGCGGCAGATCCGGGCGAACGCGATCCAGCCGCAGAGCAAAAGCACGAAGCGCTGGAT
>JAKFWE010000402.1 GCA_021732895.1 Allobosea sp.
TGTCATCTCCGCCATCGCCCAGCGCCGCACGCAGACCCTGACCGGCATCGTCCAGGACGAGATCGAGCGCATGGTCCTGAGCGGCGTGCTCGTGGCCGGCGAGCGCCTGAACGAGCAGGCGCTGGCGGCGCGGCTCGGCGTCAGCCGTGGCCCCATCCGCGAGGCGACGCGCGGGCTGGTGCGCAGCGGGCTGCTGAACTCGGTGGTCAATCTCGGCGTGTTCGTGCGCCAGATCACAGACGAAGAGGCGGGTGAGATCTACGACGTGCGCGCCGTCGTCTTCGGCTTCGTCTGCCAGCTTCTGGCCTCGCGCATCACGCTCGAACAGGTGCGGGACCTCGACAGCATGATCGCCGACATGGACGAAGCGATCGGTCGCGGCGACGGCGCGCGCTATTACGAGCTCAACCTCGGGTTCCACGACGCCATCCTGGACTTCGCGGCGCATGGCCGGGCGCGGCAGACCTACGAGGCGCTGATCAAGGAGACCCACCTGCTGCGCCAGACCGCGCTCAGCGCGACGCAGCGCATGGCGGAATCGAACGCCGAGCACAAAGCGATCGTCGAGGCCATCGCCACCGGCGACGGCGAGCGTGCGCGCCGGCTCGCCGAACAGCACGCGCATGGCGGCAAGCGGCGCTGGCTCGATGCGCGGCAGGAAGCCGACCGTCAGGATGCGGAGGAGATCAGGCCGGCCTGACACGAAGACGGGAACGAGCCTGAAACGGGCCGCCCTCAACCAAGGAGGAAGCACCATGTCGACCTATCCCAAGATCATGCGGACCGCGTCGCGTCTTGGCCTCGGAGCGGCGGTCGCGCTGCTGCTCGCAGGCGGCGCCGGCGCCCAGGAAAAGTTCCCGTCGAAGCCGATCGAGGTGGTGACCCATGCCGGCGTCGGCGGCGGCACCGATCTCACCGCCCGCATGATGATGGTGCAGGCGCCGGCAGCGCTCGGCGCCGAGTTCGTCGTCGCCAACAAGACCGGCGGCAGCGGTTCGGCCTCCCTCGGCTACGCCAATTCGCGACCCAAGGACGGCTACACCATCATGCTGATCACGCAGACGCACCTGCTGACCCTGCTGCAGGGCAAGGCCGGCGCCGTGCAGCCCGGCGATCTGATCGGGCTCGCGCGCGCCACCGAAGACCCGCAGGTGCTGATGGTCGGCGCCAAGAGCCCCTACAAGACCGCGCAGGACTTCATCGAGGCCTCCAAGACCAAGCCGATGAAATACGGCACGACCCAGCTCGGCAGCGTCGATCATCTGGCGGTCGCCGGGTTCGCGACCAAGGCCGGTCTGGCCAAGCCGGTCGTCGTGCCCTTCCGCGGCGGCGGCGACATCGTCGTCAATCTTGTCGGCGGCAATCTCGACGCCGCGCTGCTGAACTATGCGGAGGCCGAATCCCAGATCAAGGCCGGCGAGGTCCGCCCTCTGCTGGTCTTCGCCCCGACCAAGATGGACTCGCTGCCGCAGACCCCGACGGCGACCGAAATCGGGATCCCGGCGGTCTACTCGACGACGCGCGGCTTCGCTGTGCTGAAAGGCACGCCCGAGGACAGGATCAAGGTGCTCGAGGACGGCCTGATCAAGGCGATGCAGGGCAAGCTCTTCCAGGACTACCTGAAGAGTTCCGGGCAATCAGGCGGCAGCGTCGTCGGCCGCGCCGCGTGGCAGGCGCAGATCGACGAGTTCTTCAGCACCGGCAAGGAAGCGCTGGCCTCGCTCGGGATCACGAAGTGACCGCACGCGACAGGCGCCGGCTGGACGAGTCAGCCGGCGAGGTCGCGGGCGAGCCGCACCGCGCGGTTTCCGATTTCGCCGTCGGGCTCGGCATCGTCGCGATGGCCGTCGTGGTCTGGGTGGTGACGACGGGCTTCGACGAGGTGCCCGCCTCCCTCACCCAAGGGATGGGGCCTGCCGCGTTTCCGCGCCTCGTGCTCGGCGTCATCATCGTGCTCGCGGCATGGCTGGCCTTTTCGGCGTCGAGCCGCGAACCGCTGACGCTCGAGCCGGTGCATCCGATGGTCTTTGCGACGCTCGCTGCGATGGCCGGCGTCATCGGCGCGATGCTGCTGCTGGGAATCCACGGGGCGGTCGCCGCCGCGTGCATCGGCATGGGGCGGCTCTGGGGCGAACGCCGGCTGGCCTTGCTGGTCGTGATCGCCGCCGGAATCTCTCTGTCTCTGCATGTCGCCTTCGTACGGGGCTTCGGCATCGGGCTTCCGCGCGGGCTGCTGCAAGGCTGGCTGGGCTGAGCGCCCACTGCCCAGGCCCTGCCTCCTCCAACTGCGTCACTGCGTTTTCAAGGACACCGATGGACGCCTTCATCGCCGGCATGGCCATTCTGACCGATCCCTACATGGTCGGGATCATTCTGGCCGGCACCGTGGTCGGCGTCGTCGTCGGCGCGCTGCCTGGGCTGAGCGGCAGCACGACGGCGGCGCTCCTGCTGCCGATCACGATCACCATGACGCCGGTCGCCGGCATCGCCTTTCTAGGCGCGATCTACTGCGCCGCCAATTTCGGCGGTTCCATCACGGCGATCCTGATCAACACGCCCGGCGATCCCTCGGCTTCGGCGACGGCCTATGACGGCTATCCGATGGCGCGCAACGGCGAGGCCGGACGGGCGCTCGGCATCTCGACGATCGCCAGCGCGATCGGCGGCATTTTCAGCGTGTTCGTGCTGATCGTCGCGGCCCCGCTGCTGGCCAAGGCCGCCTACAGCTTCGGCCCCCCGGAGTATTTCGCGCTGGCGATCTTCGGCCTGTCGATGCTCGCCGCCGTCGGAGCCTCGGCCGGGATCCGCAACCTGATCATGGGCGCCTTCGGGGTGCTGCTGGCGACCGTCGGGCTCGACCTGATGACCGGCGTCGAGCGTTTCACCTTCGGGGTGGCGGAACTGTCGGAAGGGCTCGAACTCGTGCCGGTGCTGACCGGGCTGTTCGCGATCAGCGAACTGCTCGTCCAGGCCGGCCGCCTCCAGATCGTGCCCGAGCGCATGGGCCTGACGGCGATGAGGCTGCCGTCCATGGCCGACTACCGCAAATGCGCGAAGGCGATCGGCCTGTCGAGCGTGCTCGGCACGTTCATCGGCATCCTGCCGGCGCTGGGCGCCACCACGGCGGCGCTGATTTCCTACAATGAGACCAAGCGCTGGTCGAAATACAAGGACGAGTTCGGCAAGGGCTCGATCGAGGGCGTCGCCGGGCCGGAGGCCGCCAACAACGCCGCTGTCGGCGGCAGCATGGTGCCGACGCTGGCGCTGGGCATTCCCGGCAGCGCCACGACGGCGATCATCCTCGCCGGGCTGATCGTGCAGGGCGTGCGCCCCGGCCCGCATCTGTTCAACGAACAGCCGACCCTTCTCTACGCCGTGTTCGCCTCGATGCTGGCCGCCAACCTGATCTACATCGTGCTGGGCCTGTTCGGCGCCAAGCTGTTCGCGCGGATCACCCTGATCCCCGACGCGATCCTGTGGCCGGGCGTGCTGATCTTCGCCATCATCGGGGCCTACGGCCCCAACCAGTCGCTGGTCGATGTCTGGGTGATGCTCGGCTTCGGCGTCATCGGCTATGTCATGCGCCGCTACGGCTTCTCGCCGGCGCCGCTGGTGATGGGGCTGGTGCTCGGCAAACTGGTCGAGGAGACACTGAAGCAGTCGCTGCTGATCTTCGACCAGAACTGGCTGCTGTTCTTCACGCGGCCGATCGTGCTCACACTGTTCGTGGTCACCATGCTCGGCCTGTGCGCGCCCTGGCTGGCGCGGGCCATCCGGGGCGGGGCGAAATCGGCGCGCCCGCCGGCGGACGCCAGATAGCGGTCTCAGGGCTGTCGGCCGATCAGCCGGTCCTCGACATTCTGAAGGTGGCGGCGCACCGCGTCGGCGGGCGGCCGAGGTCACCGGCCGGAGCGGCTGATCCGGGATCAGCCCCAGTCGAGAGCCGACTGAATCTCGATCTGGTAGCCCTCGGGGTCGTCGAAGACGAAGGCGCGGATCTTCAGCTCGGCGTTTGAGCGCGGCTCGCGCAGGCCGGCAACGCCGCAGGTCGCGACATAGGCGTGCCAGGCATCGACATCGGCGACGCGGATGCAGAGCTGCACGGGTTTGACCGGATGGGCGCGATGGCTGCCGCGCGTCTCATCGACGAGGCCGACATAGCCGCCCTGGGTGACGCGGTAGATCTTGCTCCAGCCCTGGTCGATGGCCAGCGTCAGGCCGAGCACGCTCTCGTAGAACCGCATCGCGGCGGAAAGATCGACGTAATAGAGAAAGGTGATCTGCTTCTGGTTGAAATCGGTCGAGGGGCGCTCGGCGGGTCGCTGCATCGCAGGCTCCTGTCGGCTGATCGGGCTCCGGCCGGCGACGATCCGGCCGCCGGCCGTCGCCTGCTACGGAGGCGGGCTCGACCTGATCTCTAGCACGACCCCGCCCGCCTTTTCGGCCGTGTCGAAATAGGTGAAGCCGCTACGGTCCGGCCTGCGTCCGCGCATCAGGACGGCCAGTTGCGCGGCGAGCCCCTGCGCCTCGCCCTCGTCACAACTGGGCACCTCGAAGCCGAGATGGAAGACGCCCTCGCCATGGCGCTCCAGAAAGCGCGCCTGCGGGCTGCCGGGCGCGCCGGGCTGGCAGAGCTGGATCTGGATGTTGGCGAGATCGGCGTATTTGAAAATCAGCCCGTGGAAGGCATCGGGATCGGGCATGTCGATCTCGGTATAGGCCGAGAGCGGCGGATAGTCGCGCCAGGGGCCGATGCCGAGCGATTGATAATAGGCGCTCGCGGCCTCGATATCCCGCACGACGATGCAGACATGGTGCAGCCGATCGAAGATCCCGCTCATCCGTCCTCTCCTGTCGCGCCCGGCCTGTCCTGCTCCACCACCGGGACGGTGTAGTTCAGCACCAGCCGGCCGCCATCGGGATAGATCGTCTGGCCGGTGATGTAGGAGGCGTCGTCGCCGGCGAGAAACGCCGCGACGGCGGCGATCTCGGCAGGCTCGCCGCAGCGGCCGATCGGCGTGCGCGACAGCACGGCGCGGCGCGCCTCGTCGGAGGAGAAGATCGCCGTCGCGACCATTTCCGTCAGGATGGTGCCGGGCCCGATGCCGACGACGCGGATCCCGTGCGGCGCGAGCGCGATGGCGGCGACCGAGGTCAACTGGTTCATGCCGCCCTTGGAGATGGCGTAGGTCGCGAGATTCGGATTGGCGAGCAGGGCGTTGACCGAGGACATGTTGATGATCACGCCCCCTCCTCCCTGAGCGACCATCTGCCGGGCGGCGGCCTGAGCGCCGAGAAAGGCGCCTTTGAGGTTGACGCCGATGACGGCGTCGAAATCGGCCTCGGCGATATCGAGGAAGGACTGGTTGCGCGCGATGCCGGCATTGTTGAGCATGATGTCGATGCGGCCGAAGCAAGCGACCGCCGCCGCCATCAACCGCTCGATCTCGGCCGGCTTCGTGACATCGACGGCGACGCCGACGACCTCGCCGTCGGCTTCGAGCGCATCGACAGTCCGGGTCAGCTCCTCGACCGCGATATCCGCCAGGACGAGCTTCGCGCCCTCCCGCAGAAACCGCTCGGCGCAGGCACGGCCGATGCCGCGCGCCGCCCCCGTGATCACCGCGACCTTGCCCGCCAGTCTCACGATCGTTCCTCCCCGCTGGCCGATCAGGACTTCAGACGCGGCTTGTCGATCCCGGCGGCGTGGCAGAGCGCATCGACCATGGCCGAGAAATCCTGCCCGCCAAAGCCTGCGGCGCGCGCCGCGCTGAAGGCCTCGCGCGCCGCCGCCGCCATCGGCATCGGCACCCTTGCGGCGTTGGCCGCCTCCATGATCAGGCTGAGATCCTTGTGGGCGAGGTCGATGGTGAAGCCCTGCGCGGTGTCGCCCGCCAGCACCTTGGCCGGCCAGGCGATCTTCATCTGGCCGTTGACCGCCGTCGTGCCGTAGATCACGTCGAGCGTGCGTTCGAGATCGAGCCCGAAGCGCTGCGACAGCGCCA
>JAKFWE010000467.1 GCA_021732895.1 Allobosea sp.
GAATTCCTCGCGCAGCCGGTTGCGGATCTCGGTCTCGATCAGCGTGGCGCAGGTCAGCAGCCTGAGCCAGAGGCGCAACTCGTCCTTGTGGTCGCCGGGTCTTTCGCTGGCCTTGGTCTCGCGGTCGAGCACCGGGCCGGGGAGGGGCGCGTCCATCATCGGGAGATCCCCATCTCAGAACTCGCCGCCATTGATCATCAGCGATTGCCCGTTCGTCGAATCGCTGCCCGGGCCGCAGAGATGCAGCACGGCGGCGGCGACCTCGTCGGGCGCGATCAGCCGCCCCTGCGGATTCGCGCTGACCAGTTCGGCCAGCGCCGCCTCCGGGGCGAGACCGGTCTTGGCGCTGATCGCGGCGACGCCGCCGGCCACCATCTCGGTGTCGGAATAGCCGGGGCAGACCGCGTTGACGGTGACGCCGGCGCGCGCCGTCTCGTGGGCGAGTGAGCGCACCAGCCCGATCACCGCATGCTTGGCCGCGGCATAGGCGCTGACATAGGCGTAGCCGCGATGGCCGGCCGTCGAGGCGATCGCGACGAGCCGGCCGCGCCGGCGCTCGAGCATGCCGGGCAGGGCGGGGCGGAAGGCGTTCGCCGTGCCGATCAGGTTGAGCTCCAGCATCCGGCGCAAGCTGCCCGCGTCGCCCTTGGCGAAAGGCCCGGTCTCGACCGCGCCGGCATTGGCGACGACGATGTCGAAGGGCCGGCTTCGGGCGAGATCGGCCATGCAGGCGGCCATCGCGGCCTCGTCGCGGACGTCGCAGGGCGCGCAGGCGTCCGCGTCGCCGGCGCCGACCGCCGCGTGCAGGACCGCGCCGTCGCGCCCGATGATCGAGACGCGCGCGCCCTGTCCCTTCAGCGCCGCCGCGATGGCGCGCCCGAGACCGCGTCCGCCGCCCGTGACCAGCGCGTGCCGTCCTGCCAGGACCATTCCGAGCGACCTCCTGCTGTCATGAATATATTTTAGGTCTAAAGGATTTTGCAAGAGCATGGATGCGGCCGGAATTTGCTCCAGAAACCCCAGATAAGGCACAAAATAGCACGATCTAGCGACTTGCCTCGGGTGATGAGTGAGAGGTGGCGCCCCTGACCGCGCGCCCTTGAGATAAATCTATTTCAGACCTAAAATAATTCTGCTGTAGGTCTTCGGAGGGGTGTCATGCGCATTGCGGTCGTCGGCGGCGGGCCTGCGGGGCTCTATTTCGCGCTCCTTATGAAGCGCGATTGGCCGGCTCTCTCGGTGACGATGTTCGAGCGCAACCAGCCCGACGACACGTTCGGCTTCGGCGTCGTCTTCTCCGACCAGACGCTCGACACGTTCAAGGCCGCCGACGCCGGCAGCTATGCCGCGATCCGCGACAATTTCGCCTACTGGGACGATGTCGAGATCCATTTCAAGGGCAGCGTCCATCGCGTCTCCGGCAACGGCTTTTGCGGCTGCTCGCGGCGCTCCCTGCTGATGCTGGTGCAGAACCGGGCCCGCGAGCTCGGCGTCGAGCTGCGTTTCGGCGCCGAGAGCCCCGATATCGAGGCCCTGAGCCGCGACTACGACCTCGTCGTCGCCGCCGACGGCATCAACAGCCGCATCCGCGAGACCTGGCGCGACCGTTTCCGCCCGGAGACGGATCTGCGGCCGAACCTCTTCACCTGGATGGGCTCGACCCGGCCCTTCGACGCCTTCACCTTCTTCTTCAGGCAGACGAGCCACGGGCTCTTCATCGCCCATTGCTACCAGTACGAGGCCGGCCGCTCGACCTGGGTGCTGGAGACCGACCCGGAGACGTATCGACGGGCGGGTCTCGACGCCATGGACGAGGCGGCCTCGGCGAGATTCCTCGAAGGCGTCTTCGCCGAGGAGCTGCAGGGCCATGGACTGATCACCAACCGCTCGCTCTGGCGCCGGTTTCCGATGATCCGTTGCGCCAACTGGGTCAGCGGCAACGTCGTCCTGATCGGCGACGCCAAGGCGACCGCGCACTTCTCGATCGGCTCGGGCACCAAGCTCGCGATGGAGGACGCCATCGCGCTGCATGGCGCGTTCGCGGAATCGGGGCTCGACGTCGGAGCCGCGCTGGCGCGGTTCGAGAGCGGCCGGCGCGAGGAGGTCGAGAAGACGCAGCACGCGGCCGACGTGTCGCTGGTCTGGTTCGAGCAGTTGCGCCGCTTCTGGGATTTCGAGCCGCTGCGTTTCGCCTTCGGGCTGATGACCCGCTCCAAGGCGATCACCTACGACAATCTCGCGCTCCGCGCGCCGGATTTTGTCGCCGGCGTGGACGGGCTCGTCGCCCGCGAACTCGGCCCGCTGGCGCGCCGGCGGCGCGACGGCTCGCTCGCGCCCCCGGCCTTCCAGCCGCTGCGCCTGCGCGGGATGCAGGTCGAGAACCGGATGGCGCTGTCGCCGATGTGTCAGTATTCGGCGGAGGCCGGCGTGCCCGGCGACTGGCACCTGATGCATTACGGCTCGCGCGCCATCGGCGGGCCGGGGCTGATCTTCACCGAGATGACCTGCGTTTCGGCCGATGCGCGGATCACGCCGGGCTGCGCCGGGCTCTACGACGACGCACAGGAAGCGGCCTGGACCCGGATTGTCGCTTTCGTTCACGCCCATTCGGCCGCGAAAATCTGTCTTCAGCTCGGCCATGCCGGGCGCAAGGGCGCGACGAAGCTGATGTGGCAGGGCATGGACCGGCCGCTGGCGCAGGGGGCCTGGCCGGTCATGTCCGCCTCGCCGCTGTCCTACTATCCGGACAGCCAGGTTCCCCGCGAAATGGACCGGCATGACATGGACCGGGTGCGCGAGGATTTCGTCGCGGCCGCCAGGCGCGGCCTGCGCGCCGGCTTCGACATGCTGGAGCTGCATTGCGCCCATGGCTACCTGCTCGCCAGCTTCCTGTCTCCGCTCACCAACCGGCGCACGGATGCCTATGGCGGCTCCATCGAAAACCGACTGCGCTACCCGCTCGAGGTGTTTCGCGCGCTTCGCGAGGCATGGCCCGACGAGAAACCGATGTCGGTGCGCATCTCCGCGACCGACTGGAAGGAAGGCGGGCTCACGCCGGAGGATTCGATCGCGATCGCGGCGGCGTTCGCCGAAGCCGGCTGCGATCTCGTCGATGTCTCGGCCGGACAGACCGTGCCTGACGGCCAGCCGATCTATGGCCGGATGTTCCAGACGCCGTTCTCCGACCAGATCCGCAACGAGGCCGGCGTCGCGACCATGTGCGTCGGGGCGATCACCACCGCCGACCAGGCCAACACCATCGTCGCCTCGGGCAGGGCGGACCTCGTCGCGCTGGGCAGGCCCCACCTCGCCGATCCGTCCTTCGTCCTGCGCGCCGCAGCCTGGTACGGCGTCGATCTGCCCCAGCCGAAGCCTTATGGCCCCGGCCGCGACCAGCTGATGCGCAACACCCCGCGCGAACGGGATGAGCTGGAGGCCCTGAAGCTGAAAGCCAGGCCCGGCCGCCACGGGCCGGGAACATCGGCCTGAGTCGCCGGTTCTCCTGGCGAGTGTCCGTTCCGGAAAGCCGTTCGGGAAGCGGGCGCCGCGCACAGAGGGGAACGTCATGCAGGGTCACATCGTCTCCGCCGCCAGCCGGCCGCGAATGGGCAGATTGGCGGAGATATCGCTGCTGGCCTTGGGCATCGTCCTGTCCGGCGCCGCATCGGCGCAGAACGCGCCGCCGCCGGCGATCCCGCCGTCCGCTTCGGGCGTCGGCCAGGTGACGAAGGATCCTGCGCAGCTCGACAAGGGCCACAACACCGTCCTGCCATCGGCGGGAACGTCCGGCCCCTCCGCCGCGCCGACCATGGTCTTCGACTGCAAGGCGAAGCCGCAGGAGTGCACCACGCCCGTGACGGCCGCCGACAAGGCGAGCGCGCCGGACCAGTCGTCCCCGCCGGCGACGCCGAAACCCTAGACCGCGTCCACCTCGATCGCGTGCGTCCGCTTCGCTGCGGTTGACGCGCGCCCGGGCCATTGATCGGCGACAGCGGGCGCGCGGACTACAAGGCCCGCACGTCTTGCAGTTCTGCAAGGCCGCGATTGGCCCGCAGCGGCGATCGCCTCTCTGGCGGCCGGCCCGGAACGCTCTATCTCCGGCGCGACCGTTCCGCCAAAGCCGCGGACGGCCCAGAAGAGGGCAACCATGACTTTGACAGGCATTCATCACGTGACGGCGATCACGGCCGACGCACCCGGAAACCGGCGCTTCTATGAGCGGACGCTGGGCATGCGCCTGGTCAAGAAGACGGTGAACCAGGACGACACCTCGGCCTATCACCTGTTCTACGCCGACGGGGCGGGTTCGCCCGGCACCGACCTCACCTTTTTCGACTGGCCGGCCGCGCCGGCGCGGCGCGGCACGAACGGGATCGTGCGCACGTCCCTGCGCGTCGCGGACGAGGCGTCGCTCGACTGGTGGCGCGCCCGCTTGAGCGAGGCCGGCGTGACGCCGTCGCCGGTCCGCGCCGTCAACGGCCGGGCCGCGATCGATTTCGAGGATCCCGAAGGGCAGCGCCTGACGCTGGTCGCGGATGGCGGCGAAGGTTCGTTCGTCGTCTGGGAGAGGAGCGACGTGCCGGCGCGCCATCAGATCAGGGGGCTCGGCCCCGTCACGATCTCGGTGGCCCGGCTCGACCGCACGGAGGTCGTGCTGACGACGCTGCTCGGGCTGGAGCGGATCGCGAATTATCGTGACGCCGCGCACGCGTCCGGCGACATCCACGTCTTCAGGATCGGGCAGGGCGGCCCGGCCGCCGAACTGCATGTCGCGGTCGAGCCCGATGCGCCGCAGGCCCGCGAGGGAGCGGGCGGCGTGCACCACCTGGCGCTGCGCGCCACGACATTCGCCGATTACGACGCCTGGGCGGAGAGGTTGAAGGCGGCAGGCTATCCCAACAGCGGCAAGGTCGATCGTTTCTATTTCCGCTCACTCTATCTGCGCGAGCCAAACGGCGTGTTGATCGAGATCGCGACCGACGAGCCCGGCTTCTCCGCCGACGAGCCGGCCGAGACGATGGGCGAGACGCTGGCGCTGCCGCCCTTCCTGGAGCCGCGCAGGGCCGAGATCGAGGCGGGGCTGAAGCCACTTTGACGGTGGTGTGGCAAGCCCGTGATCGGGCGATTCGGGCGCGCCGCGCCTGGAAAAACGGGTTCTTGTCTTGCCGTGAGCAGGCGAGAAGTGAGTTTTTCGGCTCCTGACATCGAAATGTTGGACAGCGCAGGCTAGGTTTTTGCAACTGCGAAAGCGTCCGACGTTCAGGAGACCCCCATGTCCCATCGCGCCATGTCGCTCACCGATTCCCGTTCATTCACCGCGCCGGGTCTGCGGACGTTCGGCCGGCTGTTCCTCGCCGGCTTCATTGGCCTTCTGATCTGGGAGTTGTGGGCGCGCGTCCTGACCAGGGCTGTGCTGGGCTACCCGCTGGAGCCGGCCGGGCTGATCGACGCCATTGCGCAGCATCGCTTCGGCCTGAGCGTGCCCTATCTGTTGCGCGAGGCGCTGCATTACGGCGTCGGCATCGTCGGCTACCCGGTCGCCTATCTGGCGATCTCGCGCTTCCTGCCGCGCTGGCAGGACGTGCTGGACGCGATCGTGCTTGTGACCTTCACGGCGGGCGTCGGCTGGCTCGTCGCCGCCGGCGCCTTCAAGCCGATCCATTTCGTCTTCTACACCGCCGTGCTCGGTCTGATCGCGACCCGGTTCATCAACCGCGATCCGCTGATCGCCGACGCCATCGTCTGGGGCAATTTCACCTGGTTCAATGCGCTCGGCCTGATGGCGCCGGTCGGCGGATTGTCTTTTTATCTGCTCGGGGAGGGCGGCTAGCTCTCGTATATGAGCTTCGTCGGTCATGTCATCTACGGCGCGGTCGCGGTCTGGCTGTTCGAGCGCTGGGACGCTGCGGCCGGCAGGCGCTGAACCGGCGATCGCAGCCCAGAAAGATCGAGGT
>JAKFWE010000398.1 GCA_021732895.1 Allobosea sp.
GCCGGCTGCGGCGGGGCTTCGGCCGCAATCTGGCGCGGCCGGGGCTGCGGCGCCGGCGCGGGTTCGTCCCGGGTCTCGGCGATCTGCGGCGCCGAACGTACGCCCGTGGCGGCCAGCGGCATGGTGGCGACGACGAGATCGGCCATGATCCGGTCGCGCGCCGCGCCGGACCGGCCGCCGAGCACGATCGAGACGATGTGGCGCCCGTCGGCCTTGGCCGAGGTCATCAGGTTGAAGCCGGAGGCGCGGGTGTAGCCGGTCTTGATGCCGTCCACGCCCTCGATGCGGCCGAGCAGCTTGTTGTGGTTGCGATAGGCGCCGCCGGCATAGTTGAACACGCGTGTCGAGAACATCGGGTAGAAGCGCGGGAAGCGCTCCTGGATCGCCCGCGCCAGCAGCGTCAGGTCGCGCGCCGTGGTGATGTTGGGCGGCGAGTGCGGCAGGCCGTGCGGGTTGTAGAAGACCGACCGGCTCATCCCGAGCGAGCGCGCCTTCGCCGTCATCATGCGGGCGAACTCGTCCTCCGAACCGCCGACGTTCTCGGCGACCGCGACGGCGACGTCATTGGCGGATTTCGTCACCAGCGCGAGGATGGCGTCGCGCACCGAAATCGTCTCGCCGGCGTCGAAGCCGATCTTGGAGGGCGCCTGCCGCGCGGCGTAGGCGGAGACCGTGAATTCGGAATCCATCGAGAAGCGGCCGCGCTCGATCTGCTCGAACAGCAGGTAGAGCGTCATCACCTTGGTGATCGAGGCGGGGATGCGCGGCGCGTCTTCGTTGACCGCGTGCAGGGTGCGGCCGCTCTTCACATCGACGACCATCGCCGCATAGGGCGGGGCGTAGCCGCCGCCGGGCTTGCGCTTCTTGCGCGCCGCCTCGGCGGGAGACGCCATCACGCTGAGCGCGACAGCGACAGCACCAACCAGTCCGACGAACGCGCGAACACGCGCGCGCCGGGCGACAACGCAACCCAAAGCCATGCTACCCGCCTCAACCCAGAACGCCTGTCCCGTCATCCCCGGCGCCTCTCGGCGTGGCGGGAACGACACACAAGGAGAGGTTAGGATGATGCGGTTACGGACCGGTTAAGCGGCGCGCCGCCGTCGCGCGCGTGGAGCCCGCCGGCGCGTCCCACGGGATCGTCCGGCTCGAAACGATCCGCGTTTGATGCAATGCAGCGTTCTCTTGACATTCATGTTGCGGTGCACAATATCAGGTCTGCCCGGGTGATGAAGCTTTCATCTGACCTTGGGGCGCGAAACCTGGGCCCGACAGGGCTCGTCAGCAGAGGCGGCGTTCGGCGCCGAGGGAAGAAACATGATGCAGCAGTTCGAAACCATCCAGAAGGCCTCCAAAGAGAACGTCGACGCCGCCCTCAAGGCTTTCGGCGTCACCTCCAAGGGCGTGCAGTCGATCGCCGTCGAGGCCACCGATTACGCCAAGAAGTCCTTCGAGACCGGCACCGCCACGATCGAGAAGCTGGCCGGCGTGAAGACGCTCGACAAGGCCATGGAAATCCAGGCCGACTACATCAAGTCGTCCTTCGAGGGCGCCGTCGCCCAGATGACGAAGATGGGCGAGCTCTACACCGCTCTCGCCAAGGACGCCTACAAGCCGTTCGAGGGCATCGTCGCCAAGTCCGTCCCCGCCGCCAAGTGAGGCGTCGCGAGCCGCCCGGCTCCCGAGGGGCCGGTGAGGCGGCGCGCCCGATCTGGACCGTTCCCGAGCCCGGCCGCATGGCCGGGCTCTTTTTTTGGCGAGCGTCCGATCAACAGGATGGTGCGTCGCAAAGCGTCGGATCCGAGCGGATCGCACTGGCGCAGTGGCCGCGAGGTCTGTAAATTCCTGCACGATGCACTAGGTTAGGCTCTGAATCGGATGGGGCATTGCGGCGGATCGTGACGGGACTGGAGAAGGTTACGGGGCGATCCGCGATCGCCGCCAGACGTTTCGGCGCCGTCATGGCGGATCGGCCGAGGCGCGCCGGCCCGCCGGCGGATGGCGGCCGCGAGGGCGCGGGGACAGCCGTCCTCACCCGCACCCGCACCCGCAAGCCCAATCTCTACCGCGTGCTGATCCTCAACGACGACTACACGCCGATGGAGTTCGTCGTGCACGTGCTGGAGCGGTTCTTCAACAAGGACCGGGCCGAGGCGACGCGGGTCATGATGCATGTGCATCAGAACGGCGTCGGCGAATGCGGGGTCTTCACATACGAGGTCGCCGAGACCAAGGTGACGCTTGTGATGGATCTCGCCCGCAAGCACATGCATCCGCTGCAATGTGTGATGGAAAAGAAATAGCGTTGGCGATTCGGGTCTCGCATCGTCCGTCACCGTCGAATCGACACAGGAGCGCAATCAGTGCCGAGTTTCTCGCGCAGTCTCGAACAGGCGCTTCACCGGGCTCTCGCCCTCGCCAACGAGCGTCACCACGAATACGCCACGCTGGAGCATCTGCTGCTGGCGCTGGTCGATGACCAGGACGCCGCGGCGGTGATGCGCGCCTGCAGCGTCGATCTCGACACGCTCAGGCGCAATCTCGTCGATTACATCGACGCGGAGCTGACCAATCTGGTCACCGATGGACGCGACGAGGCCAAGCCGACGGCGGGGTTCCAGCGCGTCATCCAGCGCGCCGTCATCCACGTCCAGTCGTCCGGGCGCGAGGAGGTCACCGGCGCAAACGTGCTGGTCGCGATGTTCGCCGAGCGCGAGAGCCACGCCGCCTATTTCCTGCAGGAGCAGGACATGACCCGCTACGACGCGGTCAACTACATCAGCCACGGCATCGCCAAGCGCCCGGGCGCGAGCGAGACGCGGCCCGTCCGCGGCGTCGAGGAGGAGCCCGAGCAGGGCCGCGACCAGCGCGCCGCCGACCAGGGCGGCGGCGCCGAGGCCGACAAGGACAAGAAGAAGAAGGAAAGCGCGCTCGACGCCTATTGCGTCAATCTCAACCGCAAGGCGCGCGACGGCCGCATCGATCCGCTGATCGGCCGCGAGGCCGAGGTCCAGCGCACCATCCAGATCCTCTGCCGCCGGCAGAAGAACAACCCGCTGCTGGTCGGCGATCCCGGCGTCGGCAAGACCGCCATCGCCGAGGGGCTGGCGCTGAAGATCATCCGCGGCGAGGTTCCGGAGGTGCTGGAGGACGCGACCGTGTTCTCGCTCGACATGGGCACGCTGCTCGCCGGCACGCGCTATCGCGGCGATTTCGAGGAACGCCTGAAGCAGGTGATGAAGGAGATCGAGGCCCATCCCAAGGCGATCATGTTCATCGACGAGATCCATACGGTGATCGGCGCCGGGGCGACCTCGGGCGGGGCGATGGACGCCTCCAACCTGCTCAAGCCGGCGCTCGCCTCGGGCGGGCTGCGCTGCATCGGCTCGACCACCTACAAGGAATACCGCCAGTATTTCGAGAAGGACCGGGCGCTCGTCCGGCGCTTCCAGAAGATCGACGTCAACGAGCCGTCGATCCCCGACACGATCGAGATCCTGAAGGGGCTGAAGCCCTATTTCGAGGAGTTCCACAAGCTGCGCTACACCGGCGACGCCATCAAGGCCGCGGTCGAACTCTCGGCGCGCTACATCCATGACCGCAAGCTGCCCGACAAGGCGATCGACGTGATCGACGAGACCGGCGCGTCGCAGATGCTGGTCGTCGAGCACAAGCGCAAGAAGACCATCGGCGTGAAGGAGATAGAGGCCGCCATCGCCACGATGGCCCGCATCCCCGCAAAGACCGTGTCGAAGGACGACGCCGAGGTTCTGAAGAACCTCGAGACGACGCTGAAGCGCACGGTCTACGGCCAGGAGAAGGCGATCGAGGCGCTCTCCTCCTCGATCAAGCTCGCCCGCGCGGGCTTGCGCGATGGCGAGAAGCCGATCGGCTGCTATCTCTTCGCCGGCCCGACCGGCGTCGGCAAGACCGAGGCCGCACGCCAGCTCGCCTCCTCGCTCGGCGTCGAGCTTATCCGTTTCGACATGTCGGAGTACATGGAGCGCCACACCGTCTCCAGGCTGATCGGCGCGCCTCCGGGCTATGTCGGCTTCGATCAGGGCGGGCTCCTGACCGACAAGATCGACCAGCATCCGCACTGCGTGCTGCTGCTCGACGAGATCGAGAAGGCCCATCCCGATCTGTTCAATATCCTGCTGCAGGTCATGGATCACGGCAAGCTGACCGACAACAACGGCAAGCAGGTCGATTTCCGCAACACCATTCTGATCATGACGACGAACGCCGGCGCGGCCGACATGGCGCGCAACGCCTACGGCTTCACCCGCCAGAAGCGCGAAGGCGACGACACCGAGGCGATCAACAAGCTGTTCGCGCCGGAGTTCCGCAACCGGCTGGATTCGGTCGTGTCGTTCAGCCACCTGCCCAAGACTGTGGTGGCGCGCGTCGTCGACAAGTTCGTGCTCCAGCTCGAGGCGCAGCTCGCCGACCGCAACGTCACGATCGAGCTGTCGGACGAGGCGCGCGAATGGCTGGTCGAGAACGGCTATGACGAGGCGATGGGCGCAAGGCCGATGGCCCGGTTGATCCAGCAGACGATCAAGACGCCGCTCGCCGACGAAGTGCTTTTCGGGCGGTTGAAGAATGGCGGCGCGGTTCGGGTCGTGGTCGTGCCCTCCGAGGCCGGCATCAAGGTGCTGGGGCTGGAGTTCCCCGACGGACCCGTCAAGCCGAAACCCGAGAAGGACGTCGCGGCCGCCGCCGAGAAGCGCCAGCGCAAGCCCCGCGCCCGCGCCTCGGCGGGCGAGAAGCCGATACGGTCGCCCGGCCGCCGCAGCCCGCCGCGGGGTGGCGGCGACGGACTGAAGCCGGCGGGCGGCGGTGATGGCCCGAGGTCGCAACGCAGCGCGGTGCCGAAAGTGCCGCTGACCAAGGCCTGAGCCCGGTGTGGTTCAAGCGCGCCAAACCGGCGACCTTCTGGGACGGGCAGTCCGGCCCCGCGCCCGAGCGCGCGGTCGCCGCCCCGAAGCAGAAGCTGAGCTGGTTCGAGAAGCGCGACCGTCGTCGGCGCCGGCGCAAGACCTTCGAGGAGGTTCTGGGCTGGATCCTCGTGCCGGCCTTCATCTATCTGCTCTATCTCGGCTACAAGGCCGTCGGCGGCATTCCGAAGGAAGTGGTTGATTTCGGCCGGGAGCTGATCGAGCTCGGAACCAATAGCCTGCGCTGAGCCCTGCGCGGGACGCAAGGTCGAGCGGCGGTCCGGGAGATATCGCGACCGCGCCGGACTGGCCATGAAGAGCGGCGGCTGGACGATCCGGCCGGCTCCGCCAAGGCCAGCGATGACGACGCCGTCCGACCCAGTTCCCGAACCGCAGCCGCACTGGCTGGCTATTGCCGCGACCGGCCTGCGCGACGCGCTGCTGCTGCCGGCCTGGGTCGTCGGCCTGGCGCTGGTCGGCGTCGGTTCGCTGGCGCGCGATGTCGGCTATCCGGTCGAGGTCGCGGTGCTCTCGACCGTTCTCGTCTGGGCCGGGCCTTCACAGGTGATCTTCTTCGCCTCCATCGCCGCCGGCGCCGCCTGGAGCGCGATCGCGCTGTCGGTCGGCTTCGCCTCGCTGCGCTTCCTGCCGATGACGATCGCGATCCTGCCTCTGCTGCGCCGGCCGGGGCAGGGCGTCGCGATGCAGGTCCTGCTCGCCCACTATGTCGCCGTGACCGCCTGGGCCGAGGGCCTGCGCCGTTTGCCGCCGATGCCGCCGGAGCGCCGCGTCGCCTATTACCTCGGCTTCGCCAACGGTTGCATGGCCGTCAGCGCGGCAGGCACCTTCGCGGGCTATCATCTGGTCGGCGCGTTCCCCGCGCCGCTGGCTGCGGGTCTTCTCTGCCTGACCCCGATCTTCTTCCTGATCTCGCTCACGGCCGGCGCGCGCAATCTC
>JAKFWE010000021.1 GCA_021732895.1 Allobosea sp.
TGCACCTTGGCCAGCGCGGCGCCGATGGCGTCGAACACCGCCGGCCACTCGCCGATCGGCAGCGGCTTGCCGTCGGGACCGAGCCTGTCCGGCCCGACTAGCGCGAAGCGCTCGATCGCTCCGCGCTTGCCCTCGATCGCGCTGGTGCGGCCATCCAGCATCGCCTTTTCCTCGCGCAGCGCCTTCAGCTTGCCCTCGATCGCCGGATCGAGCCCCGATTGCGCCGCGCCGGGCGCGAGCCGGACATCGACGGCCCCGATCGCGAAACCGCCCGCGCCATCGCCGGCGCTCTGGCCCTCGATGCGGATCGAGGCCGGGTCGACCGAAGCCGGCAGGCCGCGCAGCACGATCTGCGACGCGCCCGCCATCAGCTCAACCCGGCCCAGCCGCGTCACCACCGCGCCATCGGGATAGACGGTGACGCGGTCGATCTTCGATGAAAGCTCGGTCTCGGCGGCGGCGGCGAAGCCGGGCCCGAGCAGCAGGGCGGCGAGCGCCAGTCGTCCGATCATCGTGCTATCCCCAACGTAAGTTCACGTCAGCGTGATAGGCGGCGCCGATTCCGGCGTAGCGAAGGCGGAATTGGGGTGGAAGCGGTGAATGGCTGGCCGCGATGGACCGGCGCGGTGATCAGCCCCGCCCGCGCGCGCTCAGCCCCGGCTTCACCCGCATCTCCAGGAAGTTCCTCAGCTCCGTCACCCGCAGACTTGCATCCAGCACCTGCTCGTCGAGCCCATGCGCCCAGGCGAGATCGGCCCGCGCCGGTTCGGCGTCGAGCGCGACGATGTCGTCGAGCCAGTCCCGCGCCGCCGCCTCGTCCTTGCGGAAGCCCTCCGCCACCAGCAGCGGCGTGATCCGGACCATGATCGAGGCGAGCTGCGCCAACGAGAATTCCGGGTGATACTGCACGCCCCAGAACACGCCGCCGCCATGCCGGAATTCGGCGGCGTGGATCGCGCTGTAGGCGTTCGAGGCCAGCACGGCGGCGTCAGGCGGCGGCTGCGCGATGGTGTCGAGATGGATCGCCGGCGCGTCGAAAGCCAGCGACCGGCCGGCGAGCAGCGGATGGCTCCGTCCCGCCTCGGTCAGCGTGATCCTGCGCGCGAAGCCGATCTCGCGGCCCTTCGGGTTGGCGATCACGCTCCCGCCGGCCGCGACCGCGCCGATCTGAACGCCCCAGCACGAGCCGAAGCAGGGCGTGCCGCTGGCGTAGATCGCGCGCATCAGCTCGATCTGGCGCGCGACCGCAGGCGACGGCTCGTAGATGTGCAGGGCCGAGCCGGTCAGGAAGACGCCGTCATAGGCTTCGAGCCCCGCGCTGTCGGGCAGGTTCGCGCCGTCATCGGCCGGCAGGCAGATATCGGTCAGCGCGCCCGGCTCGATCGCGACGATCTGTTCCGCATAGGCCTGCGCCGGCGTCAGTCCGCCGAAGCCGGCGGCGTAGCTCGCGCGCGCCTCGCGGGTGTTGCCCTCGACGACGAGGAGGCTGAGCGGGCGCGGCGTGGTCTGGAGCATGGCGAGGGGAATGCGTCGGTTGGGGGGCGGCCTTGCGTGTCCTCTCACATGACGGCGCGCGCCCGCAAGGCTATTGCAGACGCCCGGCCCTTTCGCCGCGAGGCTGATGTCGCCCTTGTCTTCCGTCCAAACCCCGCCACCCGTTCCGGGTCTGTCTCCCGGCCTGCCGCAGCGCCTCTGGGCCAACGCCTATCTGCTGCTGACGCTGACGACGCTGATGTGGGCAGGCAACGCCGTCGCCAGCCGGCTCGCCGTCGGCCATGTCTCGCCGATGGCGCTGACCTCGCTGCGCTGGATCTTCGTGTGCACCGTGCTGCCGCTGCTGCTGCGTCGCGAGATCGCCGAGCACATGCCGGCGCTGAAGGCGAACTGGCTGAAGATCCTGCTGCTCGGCTCGCTCGGTTTCACCGTCTTCAACGCGCTGATGTATCTCGCCGCCTATTCGACCACGGCGATCAACATCGGCATTCTGCAGGGCTCCATTCCGGTCTTCGTGCTGGTCGGGGCCTTCATCGCCTATCGCTCGCCGATCGGCCTGCTCCAGGCGCTCGGCGTGGCGGTGACGATCCTCGGCGTGCTGGTCACCGCGAGCCGGGGCGACCTCGCGGTGCTGGCGGATTTCTCCTTCGTGCCCGGCGATCTCTGGATGATCATCGCCTGCATCTTCTACGCCGGCTACACCGTCGGCATCCGCACGCGCCCGGCCGTGCCCGGCCTCGTCTTCTTCACGGCGCTGGCCTGCGTCGCCTGCGCCGTCTCGCTGCCGCTGCTGGCGCTGGAGGTCGCGACCGGCCATGTGATCTGGCCGACGGCGCAGGGCTGGGCGATCCTGGCCTATGTCGTGATCGGCCCCTCGATCCTGTCGCAGCTCTTCTTCCTGCGCGCGGTCGAGCTGATCGGTCCCGGCCGCGCCGGCGTCTTCGTCAACCTCGTGCCGGTCTTCGCGCCGATCCTGGCGGTGGCGATCATCGGCGAGCAGATCGCGCTCTATCACGGGCTGGCGCTGGCGCTGGTGCTCGGCGGCATCGTCATCGCCGAGCGGCTGGGCCGACGCTGAGCTTCGTCGAGGGGAAGACGCCTGCCCTGTCGCGCCCCGGCCGGCAGTTCGAGCGTCTCGCGCCGGTTGGCGGAGAGCCGGCTCGGGAAATCCGGACGGGATGCACAGGTGGATTTTCGGCCTGAACGCGGCGTGATCGCCGTGAACAGGAGCGGATATGACGAGACACGTGCGCCGGACCCACAGCCCGGCTTTCAAGGGCGAGAAGACGCCGGCCGATCTGGCGCAGCAGTTCGACGTCCACCCCAACCAGATCACGCAGTGGCGCAGCCAGCTTCTTGACGGGGCGGCCGGCGTGTTCGGCTCCGAGGCGAAGCCGGACGCTGCCGCGCCCTTGATCGATGTGAAGACGCTTCATGCGAAGATCGGAGAGCCGGCGCTGGAGAACGTTTTTTGTCTGGCGCGCTCGGCAAGGCAGGCCTCCTTAACGCAAGGCGATGATCGACCGTGCGCACGAGGCGGTCCATCGCCGGCCGAACACCTCGAGGCCGGCGCCGGGGCGCAAGATCTTTCCCTATCTCCTGCGCAAGCTGCCGGTGACGCGACCCAATCAGGTCTGGGCGATGGAACCGAAGGACCGCGCGCAGCGCAGCCTCACCTACATTCCGATGGCGCGGGGCTTCGTCTGTCTGGTTCTAATCTTTTGAGAAGCACAATCCCAGATCAAATAGTAAATCTGGAATGCTTTATCATTTTCTCACGCTTTTGAAACGAGGCGATGTCGCGATTACCTGCTGGCAGCCTCGACATCGCCTCGTGACGCGATCAGAAGCCGAAGAGTTCGCGCGGCGTCTTGTCCTGGATCTTCGCCCAGTTATCGTTAGCCTTCGCGGCATTGCCGGCGGGATCCTTCAGGAATCCGTCCAGCGCGGCCTTGTAGGAGAACAGGGCGAGCTTGCCGTCGGCGACGCGGAAGATGGCCGGATCGCCGTCGAGCTTCCGGCCGCCCGCTGCGCCCTGTTGGCAGAAGCCACCGTGGAGCGGCGCATATTTCGCAGGATTGGCCTGGAAAGTCTTGAGATTGGCCTCCGAGGAGAAGCGATAAATGGCGCCGTCATGCTCGGCGGAGAACTTCTCGATGCCCAGGACTGGCTTCCCGACGGTGTGGTAGGCGACAGGATCATGGCTCTGCAGCGCAATCCTTGCCGATGTGACGTTCACGGGAGCCTTCGACGTGATGTCGTAAGCCCATGCTGAGGAGCTTCCGACGATGGCCAGGGGAGCGAGCGATACGATTGCCCCGAACACAGCACCGCCGACAGCGCGCGAGATGGGATGCGACTTATATGACATGAGTTCCTCCGCAGGAATGGGTTCGCTAATGGGTTCAGGAACTGGATGGGGAAAATGCCGACCAGCATCGAGCCATTCGTCGCGGCGGAGCTTCCGGTTACATCGGTGCGATCCTTTTTTGGCGGTTCATCGGCTCGGGCGAGAACACACTCCACATCCGGCCTATTATGAGCCCCCTCCACCTGACGGCAGCCCACAGACTGTTCAGACAAACCGAGCCAGCTCTGTCCGCAGCCTCGTCGAGGACGTGAAGGCGTCGGGCTTCGTCAAGGCCGGCCTCGACCGCAGCGGCCAGACCGCGGCCGCCGTGGCGCCGAAGGAATAATTCGGGCCGCGATCGAAAGCGGCCTGCGTCTCAGAACCTGAGCCTCCGCGCCCGCTTCACCATCGGGATCGCGTGGATCCTCGCCAGCAACGCGTCCGAGATCGGCTCGTCCACCGCGACATGACAGATCGCGTCGCCGCCCGGCCTGTCGCGGCCGAGCGCGAAGGTCGCGACATTGACGCCGGCCTCGCCGAGCAGCGAGCCGAACTGGCCAATGAAGCCCGGCTGGTCGGCGTTGCGGACATAGAGCATGTGCGGCGCGAACTCCGCATCGACCTTGATGTCGCGAATCTCGACGATGCGCGGCTTGCCGTCCTGGAACACGGTGCCCGCCGCATGGCGCGGCATGTCTTCGGCCTCCACCACGATGCGGATGACGCTTTCGAGATTGCCGGCGACCTCGCGGGTCAGCTCCTCGACGACGATGCCCTTCTCCTTCGCGATCAGCGCGGCGTTGACCATGTTGATCTCGGGCAGGAACGGCCGCAGCACGCCGGTGATGGCGGCGGCCGAGATCGCCTTGAGGTTGAGATGGGCGACGGCGCCCTCGTATTCGATCCGGATGCCCTTGACCGGGGCCTCGGTGAGCTGGCCGAGGAACGAGCCGAGCTTCTCGGCCAGCGCGACGAATGGCTTGATCCGGGGCGCTTCCTCGGCCGAGATCGAGGGGAAGTTCACCGCATTGGTGATCGCGCCCTTGAGCAGGTAGTCGCTCATCTGCTCGGCGACCTGCAGCGCGACGTTCTCCTGCGCCTCCGAGGTCGCGGCGCCGAGATGCGGTGTGCAGACGACGTTCTCCAATCCAAATAGCGGGTTCGATTCCGCCGGCTCCTGCGAGAACACGTCGAAGGCCGCGCCGGCGACGTGACCGGACTTGATCAGCGCTGCGAGCGCCGCCTCGTCGACCAGCCCGCCCCGCGCGCAGTTGACGATGCGCACGCCCTTCTTCGTCTTCGCCAAAGCCTCGGCCGAGAGGATGTTCTTCGTCATCTGCGTCATCGGCACATGCAGCGTGATGAAGTCGGCGCGCCTGAGCAACTCGTCGAGCTCGACCTTCTCGACGCCGAGCGCCACCGCCCGCTCGGGCGACAGATAGGGATCGAACGCGATCACCCGCATCTTCAGCCCGATGCCGCGCTCGGCGACGATCGAGCCGATATTGCCGCAGCCGATCAGCCCCAGCGTCTTGGCCGTGATCTCCACGCCCATGAAGCGGTTCTTCTCCCATTTGCCGGCCTGCGTGGACAGGTCCGCCGACGGGATCTGCCGCGCCAGCGCGAACATCATCGCGATGGCGTGCTCGGCGGTGGTGATCGAATTGCCGAAGGGCGTGTTCATCACGATGACGCCGCGCGCGGTCGCGGCCGGGATCTCGACATTGTCGACGCCGATGCCGGCGCGGCCGATCACCTTCAGCCGAGTCGCCGCTTCCAGCAGTTTCGCGGTCGCCTTGGTGGCCGAGCGGATGGCGAGGCCGTCATAGTCGCCGATCATCGACAGGAGCCGGTCCCTGTCCTTGCCGAGGTTCGGATCGAAGGTCACGTCGATGCCGCGGTCCTTGAAGATCTGCACTGCGGCGGGGGAAAGGGCGTCGGAGATCAGGACGCGGGGGGCGGTGGTCATGGAGTGGCTCCTGCGGCGCGGCGCCGGGGCGCTCTGCGCTTTGCGTGAACGGGAGTAGCGCGTCATGGCAGGGCTC
>JAKFWE010000388.1 GCA_021732895.1 Allobosea sp.
GTTAGGGATGGGGGGGCGTGCAGAAAGAGGCTCGTTCTGCACGCACCCCCACCCCGACCCTCCCCACAGCAAGCGGGGGGAGGGAGAAGAACGGCCTTGCCCTTCAGAGCGCAAAATCACGCGGCCTTGGCCTTCAGTTCGGAGAAGGTCTTCCCCTCCGACGCCAGCCGGCGCAGCAGCGGCGCGGGCTCCAGCGCCGCGTCGCCGCTCTCGGCCGCCTGCGCCTCGAGCCGCTTCACGATCACGTCGAGCCCCACCGTGTCGGCCCAGTGCATCGGCCCGCCGCGCCAGGCCGGCCAGTTGTAGCCGTTGAGCCAGATGGTATCGATGTCGCCGGGCCGGGTCGCGACGCCCTCTTCGAGAATCCGCGCGCCCTCGTTCACCATCGGGTCGAGCAGGCGGGCCAGAATCTCCGCTTCGGTGAAGCGCCGCCGCGTCACGCCGTGCTCCTTCGAGATGCAGGCGATCAGCGCCTCCACTTCCGGGTCGCGCTCGCCGGCGCGCGCGCCTCCCGGATAGATGTAGTAGCCGCGCCCGGTCTTCTGGCCGAACCAGCCGGCCTCGCAGATCGCGTCCGCCACGGCCGCTGTCTTGCCGCGCGACTTGCGCGTGCGCCAGCCGATGTCGTTGCCGGCGAGGTCCGACATCGCAAACGGCCCCATCTTGAAACCGAAACCGGTCAGCGCGGCATCGACCTCGTGGGGCAAAGCGCCTGCGATCAACAGCCGCTCGGCGGCTTTCGTGCGCTGCTCCAGCATGCGGTTGCCCACAAACCCGAAACCGTTGCCGACGACGACCGGCACCTTGCCGAGCTTGCGCGCCAGCGAGACGGCGGTCGCCACGACATCGTCGGCGACGCCGGCGGGGCGCACGATCTCCAGCAGCTTCATCACATTGGCCGGGCTGAAGAAATGCATGCCCAGCACGTCCTGCGGCCGCTTCGTCGCCGCCGCGATTGTCGGGATGTCGAGATAGGAGGTGTTGCTGGCGAGGATCGCGCCCTGCTTGGCGACCCGGTCGAGCTCGCTGAAAATCTCCTGCTTGACGCCCATCTCCTCGAAGGCGGCCTCGATCACGATATCGGCCCGCCCGGCCGCCGCCAGACCGACCGCGCCGGTGATCAGCGCGATCCGCCGGTCACGGTTCTCGGGCGTCAGCGAGCCGCGCGTCACCGACATCTCGTAGATCGCCGCGACGCGGTTGATGCCGTTGTCGATCTGGGCCTGCTGCTGCTCGATCAGCGTCACCGGGATGCCGGCGTTTGCGAAGCACATCGCGATGCCGCCGCCCATGGTGCCGGCCCCGATCACGGCCGCCGTCGCGATCGGCCGCTCGGCCGTCCCGGCCGCGATGCCGGGAATCTTCGCAGCCTCGCGCTCGGCGAAGAAGACGTGGCGCAGCGCCTTCGAGCGCTCGTCTGCGACGAGATTCAGGAACAGCGCCCGCTCGGCCGCAAGGCCCTCCGCGAAGGACAAGGTGAAGACGCCGCGCACCGCCTCGACCAGCGCCATGGCGTTGGGCATGTCGCCGGATTTGCGGGTCGCATCGGCGGCGAGCGCCTCGAAGGCGTCGCGATCCTGCGCCGTCAGTCTGTCGGCGCGCTCGCCGGTGCGCGTCCAGCGGCCCGTGGCGGCGAGCGAATGCGCCAGCGCCACGGCGGCGTCGACGACATCGCCGGCGGCGACCTGATCGACGAGCCCGAGCGCCGCCGCCCGGTCGGCCGAGATCGGCTCCCCGCTCAGCATCAGCGGAAAAGCGTCCGCGGCGCCGATCAGGCGCGGCAGCCGCTGCGTTCCGCCGGCGCCGGGGATGATGCCGAGCTTGATTTCCGGCAGGCCGAGCCTGGCGGCGGGGGTCGCGACGCGGGCGTGGCAGGCGAGCGCCACCTCCAGCCCGCCGCCGAGCGCGACGCCGTGGATGGCCGCGACGACAGGTCTGGCGCAGCCCTCGATCGCCTCCAGCACCTCGGGCAGGACGGGGCGGACCGGCGGCTTGCCGAACTCGCTGATGTCGGCGCCGGCGATGAAGGCGCGCCCGGCGGCGGCGATGACGATCGCCTCGACCGCGGCGTCCGCGCCGGCCTCGGCGATGGCCCCCAGCAAGTCCCCGCGCAGCGCGGCGCCGAGCGCGTTGACCGGCGGATTGTCGATCGTCACGATCGCGACGGCGCCGCGACGGGCGATCCGGACGGTCTGCATCTGCGCGCTCCTCCAACCTGTCAGATCGTTCTGCATTGCAGATCGTTCGCCTGCATCTGACGCCTCAGGAAGTGCGCCCGGCAGTCGTTGTCAAGTATCGCCGTTCGATGCATAGCTCAATCCGGAAGAAACATGCTGCACTGCGGAATGTCGTCGGCCATGCTTGACCCGCCCGGAAAGCCCATGCCATGGCTTTTGACAACGCCGCATCATGCATCGCATCGGGCCTGATGAAGAGCAACCGGAGGACGCCATGATCCGCAGATCCTTTCTCGCCGTCTCGTTGTGCGCGGCCCTGACGCTCGCGGCGTCAGCGAAGGCCGAAGAGATTCAGGTCGGCTCGCACATGCCGCTGACCGGGTCGCTCGCCCGCTCCGGCCAGTCCTTCCGCGAAGGCATGCTGGTCGCGGTCAAGCTGTTCAACGAATCCCAGAGCAGACACCAGATCAAGGTCAGCCTGATCGACGACGAGAGCCAGCCGGCCAAGGCCGTCGGCGCGGTCGAGAAACTCGTCTCCGACGGCGCCGTGGCGATTCTCGGCGGCTACGGCTCCAACATCGTCGGGCCGGCCTCCGACACGTCCAACCGCCTCGGCAAGGTCTACATCACCGCCGGCGCCGTCAGCGAGGAACTGGTCCGCCGCGGCAGCAAGAATTTCTTCCGGATCAACAACAACGCCGGCTATCAGCGCGGCTTCGAAGGCATGGTCGAGGAACTGAAGGCCGCCGGCGTCTCGATCATCGCGTCGACCCGCGAGGCGCCGATGCTGCTGGCGAAGGGCCTGGAGGAGTCGCTGGCCAAGAAGGGCGTCAAGGTCACGCTGCACGCGTTCGACCCCGCGATCACCGACTTCAAGCCGATCGTCAACAAGATCAAGCTGCAGGACAAGCCCGACCTGATCTTCATGTCGGCCTATGAGAACGACTATGTCGGCATCATCCGCGCCGCCAAGGTGCTCAAGCCGCCGGTCAAGCTGATCGCCGGAGCATGGTCGCTGGCGATCCCGAAAATGTATCAGGATTTTCCCGACCTGATGCAGAACGTCGTCGGCACGACGCCGCTGCCCTACCCGGTCGATGTCAAGGACGAGGAGGGCAAGCGCTTCGTCGCCGGCTTCAAGGCGATGTTCAACAAGGACATCGACTACGCCGCCACGCTCTCCTTCGTGAAGACGATGGTGCTGTGCGAGGCCCTGGCCCGCGCCGCCGACGCCGGCACGCTGAAATCCGGCGGTCTGGCCGACGAGGTCCGCAAGACCAGCCGGTCCTCGCCGCTCGGCCCGATCGTCTTCGACGCGGTCGGCGACAATCCCAACTTCACGCTCAGCATGGGCCAGCATCAGGACGGCAAGATCGTGCTGGTCTCGCCGGCCGAGCAATCGACCGGCAAGATCGCCTATCCCGGCCTGCCGTGGTGAACGCCGCAATCTGACGAACGCGCCGTCATCCCGGGCGCAGCGAAGGGAGACCCGGGATCCATGCCTGACCATCGCAAGGTTCAGGAATGGATCCCGGGTCTCCCTTCGGTCGCCCGGGATGACGGCGTGTGAGGCGCAAAAAGACAGGCCGAATCCCGCCCCATGCTCGAACTGTCCCAGCAAGCGATCTTCTCCGGCCTGCTCGTCGGCTCGGTCTACGCGCTGGTGGCGCTGGGCATCGCGCTGACCTTCGGCGCGATGAAGATCATCAACCTCGCGCATGGCGAGCTCGTGCTGTTGGCCGCCTACATGGCCTATTTCATCGAGAGCCGGACCGGCTGGAATCCCTATGCGGCGATCCCGCTCGCCTTCGCCGTCACCGGCGTCGTCAGCGTCGCGGTCTATCTGCTGATCGACCGCATCCGCGAGCACCGCGAGCTCAACTCGCTGATCCTGACCTTCGCCATCGGCATCGTGCTGACCAACGCGATCCTGCTGATCTTCGCCAGCGACGTGCGCTCGACCGGCTCGCCCTTCCTCCAGGACGCGATCTCCTTCCATACGGTCTACGCCATGAAGAGCGAACTCACCGCCTTCTTCCTCAGCCTCGCGGTGATGGCGGCGCTGTGGTGGTGGCTGAAGGCGAGCTGGTATGGCCGGGCCGTGCGCGCCGTCTCCTCCAACCGCGACGCGGCCATGCTGATGGGCGTCGATCCGCGCCGGGTCGAACTGGCGGCCTTCCTCGTCGCCGGCGTGCTCGCCAGCGTCGCCGGCGTCGCGCTCTTCACGATGAGCGTGGTCCAGCCCGCGCTCGGCCCGGCTTTGACCGTCAAGGCCTTCATCGTCACGGTGCTCGCCGGCGTCGGTTCGATTCCCGGCGTCTTCTGCGCGGCGCTGCTGCTCGGCGTCACCGAGGCGATGACGGTGACGCTCGCCAGCTCCGCCCTGCAGGAGCTGGTCGGCATGGTGCTGTTCCTGCTCGTGCTCTTCTTCATGCCGAACGGGCTGTTCGGCGCCCGTGCGCGGCGCGGCTGAGGGAATGGCCGCGATGCGCACCCTGTCCGTCCCCGCGCTGCCCGCTCTCCTGCTCGCCGTCGCGGCCTTCGCGGTCCCGCTGGTCTTCGGGGCCAACGCCTACATCATGGGCCTGTTCGTCTCCGGCCTGATCGTGTCCGGCGTCGCGCTGGCCTGGGCGCTGCTCGGCAATCTCGGCGGCATGGTCTCCTTCGGCCATGCCGCCTTCTTCGGCGTCGGCGCCTACGCCTCGGCGCTGCTCTCGGCGAGATCGGGCCTGCCGGTGCCGCTCTCGCTGCTCGCGGGCGGCGCGGTGGCGGCGCTGTTCTCGCTGGCGATGCTGCCGGCGCTGCGCCTGTCGGGACCCTATTTCGCGCTCGCCATCCTGGCCTACGCCCATATCTTCAAGATCCTGGCGACGGAAGCCTCGTGGCTGACCGGCGGCTCGGCCGGTCTCGCGCGCTTCCCGACCCTGCCGACGATCGCCGGGATCGATTTCTCCAGCCGGCTCGGCAGCTACTGGCTGCTGGTCGCCATGGTCGCCGCCTGCGCCGCGATCTACCTCGCGGTGAAGCGCAGCCATGTCGGCACCGCCCTGCGCGCGATGGCGGAAAGCGAGGACGCGACGCGGGTCGTTGGCGTCAACGCCACTTTGCTGAAGAGCTGGATGCTGCTGCTCTCGGCCTTCATCACCGGGGTCTTCGGCGCGATGAACGCCCATATCATCAACTTCCTCGAACCCGACTACGCCTTCTCGGGAAGCTGGTCGGTGCTGCCGATCATCGCCGCGATCTTCGGCGGCTACCGCACGATCCTCGGCCCCGTCGCCGGCGCGGTGCTGATCTATCTGTTCGACCAGCTCGTCGCGAAGGCGCTGCTGCCGGTCGGCCACCAGATCCTGCTCGGCGTCCTGCTGGCGGGCATGATCCTGATCGCGCCCAACGGCCTGTTCGGCCTGTTCGGCGGCAAGAGGAAGAGAGCCGCCCATGCTGCGGCTTGAGGACGTCACCGTCCGCTTCGGCGGGCTCGTTGCGCTGAAGGAGGTCTCCTTCGCCATGGGCGCGGGCGAAATTCTCGGCCTCGTCGGCCCCAACGGCGCCGGCAAGACGACGCTGTTCAACACCATTTCCGGACTGGTTCGCCCGCGCTCCGGCAGGATTCTGTTCCAGGACCGGGAGATCGGCGCATTGCCGCTGCATGCCCGCGCCCTGATCGGGCTCGGCCGCACCTTCC
>JAKFWE010000342.1 GCA_021732895.1 Allobosea sp.
TGCCGGGCGTCGCGGCGGTCATCACCGGCCATGATATGGCGAGGCTGACGACGCCGATGGTCGCGGGCCTCAAGGTCGCGGTCGAGAACTGGCCGATGGCGGTCGAGCGGGTGCGCTATGTCGGCGAGCCGGTCGCCTTCGTCGTGGCTGAGGACCGCTACTTTGCCGAGGACGCGCTCGACGCGATCGAGGTCGAATACGGCCCGCGCGCTTGCGTCGTCGATCCCATGGCGAGCCTGAAATCCGACGCGGCGGTGCTGCACGACAAGGCCGGAGACAACCTCGTCAGCGACCGTCGCTTTCGCTACGGCGATCCCGAGGGCGCATTCGCCGACTCCGCGCATCGGGTCGAGGTCACGATCGCCTATCCGCGCAACACCGGCGCGCCGATGGAAACCTTCGGCGTCGTCGCCGAATACGATCCCCATGAGGACGCCTACGACATCCTCGCCAATTTCCAGGGGCCTTTCAGCATCCATGCGGTGCTGGCGCGCTGCCTGAAGGTGCCCGGCAATCGCCTGCGGCTGCGCATGCCACCGGAATCGGGCGGCAGCTTCGGCGTCAAGCAGGGCGTCGCGCCCTATGCTGTTCTGATCGGCGTCGCCGCGCGCATCGCAGGCGCGCCGGTCAAATGGATCGAGGACCGGCTCGAGCATCTGGGCGCGGCGGTGGCCGCAACCAACCGCGTCACCACGCTCAAGGCCGCCGTGACGGCGGATGGTCGCATCACCGCGCTGGACTGGGACCAGGTCGAGGATTGCGGCGCCTACCCGCGCGCGCCGGAGCCCGCCACGCTCTACCGCATGCATGGCAACATGAATGGCGCCTACGACGTCGCCAACATCGCGATCCGCAACCGCGTCGTGCTGACCAACAAGGCCCCCACCGGCCTCGTGCGCGGCTTCGGCGGCCCGCAGGTCTATTACGCGCTCGAACGGCTGATGCAGCGCATCGCGGTCGAACTGGAACTCGATCCGCTGGCAGTGATCCGGACCAATCTGATCCCAGGCGGGGCGTTTCCCTACCGCACCGCCTCGGGCGCGCTCTACGATTCCGGCGATTATGTGCAGGCCTTCGATCTGGCTCTGGCCGAGGGCCGTCTCGCCGATCTGGAAGCCCGCCGCGACGCCGCCCGCGCCGCGGGCAGGCGCTACGGCATCGGCTTTGCGACCGTCGTAGAGCCGAGCGTCTCGAACATGGGCTACATCACCACGGTCCTGACCGCTGCCGAGCGGCAGAAGGCTGGGCCCAAGAACGGCGCGCAGGCGACCGCGACCATCGCGCTCGATCCGGTCGGATCGGTCAGCGTCCATGTCGCCTCCGTGCCGCAGGGACAGGGCCACCGCACGGTGCTGGCGCAGGTCGTCGCGGATGTGTTCGGCCTGCCCTGCGAGGCAATCCGCGTCGTCGTCGATCTCGACACCGGCAAGGACGCCTGGTCGATCGCATCGGGCAACTATTCCAGCCGCTTCGCCGCAGCCGTCGCCGGCGCTGCGCATCTGGCGGCGACGCGCCTGCGCGACAAGCTTGCGGCGATCGCCGGCAGCCAGCTCGGCGTCGAGCCCGCACAGATCGGCTTTGCCGGCGGCGCGGTCTTCGCCAAGGGCGACGCGGCCAGGACGCTGCCCTTCGGCCGCGTCGCCGCGCTGTCGCACTGGTCGCCCGCCCTGCTGCCAGCGGGCGTCGACCAGGCGATCCGCGAGACCGCCTTCTGGACGCCTCCCGAGCTGTCCGCGCCTGGCGAGGATGACGCGGTCAATTCCTCGCTCTGCCACGGCTTCATCTTCGACATGGCCGGCGTCGAGGTCGATGTCGAAACCGGCAAGGTCCGGATCGACCGCTACGTCACAATGCACGACTGCGGCCGCGTGCTGCACCCCGGCATGGTCGAAGGCCAGATCCGGGGCGGCTTCGCTCAAGGCTTGGGCGCGACCTTCTTCGAGGAGCTCGCCTATGCCGATGACGGCGCGTTCCTGACCGGAACCTTCGCCGACTACCTGCTGCCGACGGCCACCGAGACGCCCGATATCGAGGTGCTGCACATCGAGACACCGTCGCCCTTCACGCCGCTCGGCGCCAAGGGCGTCGGCGAAGGCAACTGCATGTCGACGCCGGTCTGCCTCGCCAATGCCGTCGCCGACGCGCTCGGGGTGGCGGAACTGAACCTGCCGCTGACGCCGGCCCGCATCGCCGCTCTCGTCGCCGCGCCCGAGCCGGCTTTTCCTGAGTCCCATCGCGAACGCGCAACCGGGCCGGGCGCGGCCAAGCCTGGAGACCGGACCCTGCGCGGCCAGGGGCAGGCCAGGGTCGCAGCCCCGCCCGGCGCGGTCTGGGCGATGCTGCTCGATGTCGACACGCTCGCCTCGATCATCCCTGGCTGCCACGGCGTCTGCAAGCTGTCGGAGACGCATTTCAAGGCGGATGTGACGCTCGGCGTTGGCCCGGTGAAGGGCCGCTACAAGGCGCAGATCAGGCTGTCGGATCTCGATGCGCCACGCGCCGCGACCCTGTCCGGCTCGATCTCGGGCGCGCTCGGCACGGGCGGCGGCTCCGGCCGCGTGACCCTGTCGCCCGCTGAAGGCGGTCTGACCATCATCGCCTACACCTACGAGGCAGCAGTCGGCGGCAAGGTCGCCGCGATCGGCGGACGCCTGCTCGACGGCGCGGCCAAGGCCATCATCGGCCAGTTCTTCGCGGCGCTGGCGCGCAAGGCGTCGCCCGCCCGGCCCGGCTTCATCGCCCGCCTGTTGCGGAGGCGGCCATGAAGCCCGCCGCCTTCGATTACACTCGCGCCGGCGACCTCTCCGAGGCGCTCGACGCGCTCAGCCAGCATGGCGCGGAAGCCCGCATCATCGCCGGCGGCCAGTCGCTTTTGCCCATGCTGAACATGCGGCTGGCGAAGCCGACGGTGCTGATCGATATCATGGGCATTGCTGGGCTCGACCGGGTCGGGCGCGAGGGCGATCTGATCGTTGTGCCGGCCGGTGTGCGCCAGGCTGCGCTGATGAAGCGGCCGGGCCTCGCCGGAGAGCAGCCGCTTCTGGCGGCCGCGCTACCCTGGCTCGGCCACTATCAGACGCGGGCGCGCGGAACGGTCTGCGGCTCGGCCGCCCATGCCGATCCGAGCGCCGAAATCCCGCTCTGCCTCGTCGCGCTCGACGGCGAGGTCAGGCTGCGTTCGCGTCGCAAGCGGCGCAGCGTCAGCGCCGGCGACTTCTTCAGTGGCATGATGGTGACGGACAAGGCCGACGACGAACTGATCGAGGCCGTCGCCTTCCCGGCCGCCAGACCCGGAACGGGTTACGCCTTCAAGGAGGTTGCGCGCCGCCATGGCGACTTCGCCATCGTCGGCTGCGCGGCGGTCGTGACGCGCGACGCCATGCATCTCGCGGTCGCCGGCGTCGCCGACAGGCCGCAGCGCCGCAGCTTCCCGCTGCTGGAGGGATCGGCCCTGACGGATGCGCTCAACGCCTTCGCCTGTGAGCTCGACGCCCGCGACGATTTTCACGCAACCGCCCGGCTGCGCCGCGACCTCGTGCGTTCGCTCGGACTGTCCACGATCGGGGAGGCCAAGCGATGCCGCGCCTGAGCGCCGCGACGCAGCACCGCGTCACCTTCACTTTGAACGGCAGGACGGTTTCGCTCGACGCGCAGCCACGCCTGCTCGCCACCGACGCGCTGCGCCATGGGCTCGGCGCGACCGGAACCCATGTCGGCTGCGAGCATGGCGTCTGCGGCGCCTGCACGATCCAGATCGACGGCCAGCCGGCGCGCGCCTGCCTGACGCTCGCCGTCCAGCTTGAAGGAAAAGAGGTGACCACTGTCGAGGGTCTCGCGCCGGAGCGCGACCGGCTCTCGGTGATGCAGGCCGCATTCCGGCGTCATCACGCGCTGCAATGCGGCTTCTGCACGGCCGGCATCCTGGTCTCGCTCGATGCCTATTTGCGCGAGGAGCCCTCGCCCAGCGAGCAGGAGCTGCGCGAGGTCCTCAGTGGGCACCTGTGCCGCTGCACCGGCTACACGCAGATGATCAGGGCGGCGCTGGAAGCTGCGGCCTGTCTGCGCGGCGAGCCTCTACCACAGACGCTGGAGCCTGCTGATGTTTGACCTCGGCACCAGCTTCATCGCCAGCGTGGCGCGCGACCCCGATGCGCTCGCCATCGTCGACGGCGACCTCCGTCTGACCTATGCGCAGTGGCTGGACCGGATGTCGTCGCTCGTCGCCGCCTTCGACGGCATGGGCCTGAAGGCCGGCGACCATGTCGTCACCGTGCTCCAGAATCGCTGGGAGGCGGCGAGCCTGCACTGGGCCTGCCAGCTCGCCGGCCTGACGATCGTGCCGATCAACTGGCGCGCCAAACCGGACGAGATCGATTTCGTCATCGGCGACTGCGGAGCCAGAGCGATCGCCTTCGAGCAGGTCTCGGGCCAGGCTGTCGCCGAGAGCGAAATCGCGCCGACGATACCGCGGATCGCGGTGGGCCCCGATGCGGGCGCGGCCGAACTCACTTTCGCCGAAATGGTGGCGATGCAGGCTCCTGTCGCGACGCCGCGCGCGGCAGCCGACGCCTGGTCCCTGATGCTCTACACCTCGGGCACCACGGCCAAACCCAAGGGCGTGCCGCGCCGCCACCGGGCCGAGCGCATGGCGGCCGTGGCCCATGTCGCGCAGAACCTCTACGGCCAAGGCGAGCGTACGCTCGGCGTGATGCCGCTCTATCATACGATGGGCCTGCGCTCGCTGCTGGCGATGTCGCTGATCGGCGGGGCCTTCATCTGCCTGCCCCGCTTCGATGTGGCGCGCGCTCTCGAGCTCATCGAGACAGAGAAGGTCAGCAACCTCTATCTGGTGCCGACGCTCTATCACGACGTCGTCCATCACCCGGATTTCGAGGCGACGGACGTCTCCAGCGTGCGCAAGCTCGGCTTCGCCGGTGCGCCGATGACCGACGGGCTGCTGCGCAAGCTGACCGAGGCCTTCAGGCCGGACCTCTTCGTCAACCATTACGGCTCGTCGGAGATCTACACCTTCACGGTCAACCAGAAGGCGGCGTTCAAGCCCGGCTGCGCCGGCAAGGCCGGCCTCAACCAGCTCATCCGCGTCGTCAGGCTGGGCGCCGCCTCTGCGCATGATCTCGCAGCACCGAGCGAGGAGGGCGAGATCGTCGCGCTCGCATCGAGCGACGAGGCCTTTGAGGGCTACTGGAGACGCCCCGAGTCCGACGCCAGATCGCTGCGCGACGGCTGGTACTTCACCGGCGACACCGGATATTTCGATGCGGAGGGCGACCTCTACGTCTCCGGGCGCGTCGACGACATGATCATCACCGGCGGCGAGAACGTCTCGCCGGTCGAGATCGAGAGCTGCCTCTCGCTGCACCCCGGCGTTCTCGAGGTCGCCGTCGTCGGCCTGCCGGACGAGCGCTGGGGCAAGATCGTCGTCGCCTTCGTGCAGCGCTCCGGCGCCGTGACCGCGCAAGAGCTCGACGCCCATTGCAAGGCGACGGGTCTCGCCAATTTCAAGCGCCCGCGCCGCTTCGAATTCGTCAAGGCCATCCCGAAATCGCCCGTCGGCAAGCTGCTGCGCCGCCAGCTCGTGGCCGGAGAGTACGAACCCGAACTGCCCGATATCGCCGCCGAATGACCAACCGCATCACCCGTCACGACTGAAAGGCAACTGCCTATGAACGCCATCACCCCGATCCACCCTGCGCTCACCGGGCTCGACGGCTTCAGCGTCGAGATCGACGCCGCCCGCGAGCGCGCCGACATCATCCTGAACCGGCCGCCGATGAACGTCATCTCGATGCCGCAGCGCGACCAGTT
>JAKFWE010000399.1 GCA_021732895.1 Allobosea sp.
GACCAGCGCGGCGCCGGCGACGACCATGCGGCGCGACAAGGCGGGCCAGGGCAGGCCCGCCGGTCCCGGCGCGCTCAGGGACATGCCACCAGCGCGCGCGTCGTCACCTGGAGGCCGCTGGTGTCGGGCGTCGCGGTGATGTCCTCCTGAGCCAGTTTCCGCTGCGTCGCCTCGTCGAGCTTGGGCGGCCGCGCCACACGCACGATGCAGCCCTTGGGCGCGTCGCGGGTGATCACGGCGTCGGCGCCCTCGACGACGGTGAAGGCGACGAAATAGGTGGGATCGCCGATCTCGATGCCGAACGAACGGTTGGCGACGCCGGGCGTCTTCAGCGGCAAGGTGTAGGTCAGCGTCAGGATCTTGTCGGCGAAGACGAGCCCGGCCTCGCGCGGCTCGCCGAACTCCTGCGCCTTGCCGTTGGCCTTGGCGACGGTGAAGAAGCCTACTTCCGGCAATGATTCGACATTGACCTTGGCGAGTTCCGCCAGCTCTTCGGCGGAGAGCCTGCCGTCGCCGTTCTTGTCGAGGCCTTGCGTGATGAACGCCGAATAGGCCTCGTCGAAGCTCCAGACATGCTTCACCGCGGTGACCGCGCCGCCCGGCCCGTAGATGATTTCGGCGCGCGCGTTGACGAAAACATGCGGGTGGGCCTGCGCCGGAGCCGCCAGGAAAAGCCCGAACCCCATCCAGGCGAGCAGAGTTGAAATGCCGGCGCGCTGCGTCAAGACGGCTTCCCTCGGATTGGCCCCTGAAACATGGGCGGATCGTGATTGACGTGGCGTAAATCCTGCTTCGATCGATGTCGAGCGCCGCCACGGAAGCCATCCCGCGCAATCAGGGCCAAATCGCGGCGCCGGGCGATGGCGCCAGCCCGAAGCCGCGCCAGCCTGATTGACCGGCCGGGCAAGTTATGTCAGCATTGCTGACATATTATCGGCTGACGGTTCAGCTTGGAGGTCGGATCAACCGGCCCCATATGTATGCAACGGGACGATCCAGGGAGGTCGGCCATGGCCGAGATGCAGAACGCCGCGACGTCGGACGGCAAGCCCCGCTCCAACGCCTTGCGCGAGGTCGCGCTCGACGACAAATACGATCTCGCCAAGCAGCGCATCTTCCTCAACGGCACACAGGCGATCGCGCGCATGCTGATGGTCCAGCGCGAGCGCGACCGGCGCGCCGGGCTCAACACGGCGGGCTTCGTCTCGGGCTATCGCGGCTCGCCGCTGGGTGGGCTCGACCAGCAGCTCCAGCGCGCCATGACGCATCTGCGGAAATACGAGATCGTCTTCACGCCCGGCCTCAACGAGGACCTCGCCGCGACCGCGATCTGGGGGACGCAGCAGGCTGAATTGCAGGGCGAGGGCAAATATGACGGCGTCTTCGCGCTCTGGTACGGCAAGGGCCCGGGCGTCGACCGCACCGGCGACGTCTTCCGCCACGGCAACATGGCCGGAACCTCGCCCCATGGCGGCGTGATCTGCCTGATGGGCGACGACCACACGGCCGAATCCTCGACCAACGCCCACCAGACCGAGTTCGTCTTCGTCGACCGGATGATGCCGATCCTGAATCCCGCGGGCGTCCAGGAGATCATGGATTACTCCCTGCACGGGCTGGCCCTGTCGCGCTTCGCGTCGGTCTGGGTCGGGATCAAATGCGTCAAGGACAACATCGAATCGACCGCCTCGGTCGACGGTGACGTCGAGCGGGTGAAAATCGTCATTCCGGACGATTTCGAAATGCCGCCGGGAGGCCTGAGCATCCGCCGCGAGCTCGATTTCCTCGATCAGGAGAAGCGCCTCCACATCCACAAGCGCGCCGCCATGCTGGCCTATCTGCGCGCCAACAAGCTCAACCAGATCATCACCCATGGCGGCAGGCAGCCGCGCATCGGCATTATCACCGTCGGAAAAAGCTATCTCGACGTGCGCCAGGCCTTCGAGGAACTCGGCATCGACGAGGTCCGCGCCAACGATCTCGGCATCCGCCTGTTCAAGCTCGCCTGTCCCTGGCCGGTCGATCCTTCCGAGCTCAAGAGCTTCGTCTCGGGCCTCGACCTCGTCATGGTCGTCGAGGAGAAGCGTTCGCTGATCGAGGTGCAGGTCCGCGAGGAGCTTTATGGGGCCGAGCAGCAGCCGATGGTCATCGGCAAGAAGGACGAGAACGGCGAGTGGCTGTTCCCGGTCCATGGCGCGCTCGATCCCAACGACGTCGCCATCGCGCTGGGCAGCCGGCTGCTGCAGTATCAGGACGATCCGGGCTTGAGGGCGCGGCTGGAGGAGATCGCGACGGCGCAGGGCCGCCTCGCCGAGGCGCAGGAAGTCGCCAAGCGCACGCCCTATTACTGCTCCGGCTGCCCGCACAACACCTCGACCGTGGTGCCCAAGGGCTCGCGCGCCTATGCCGGCATCGGCTGCCATTACATGGTGCAGTGGATGGACCGGGAGACCACCGGCTTCACCCAGATGGGCGGCGAAGGCGCCAACTGGGTCGGGGAAGCGCCGTTCTCGACGAGGCAGCACGTCTTCCAGAATCTCGGCGACGGCACCTATACCCATTCCGGCTCGCTCGCGATCCGCTGGGCGGTCGCGGCCGGCGTCAACATCACCTACAAGCTGCTCTACAACGATGCGGTGGCGATGACCGGCGGCCAGCAGGCCGAAGGCCATCTGACGCCCGACCAGATGGCCCGCCAGATCGCCGGCGAGGGCGTCCGACGCATCGCCGTGGTCAGCGACGAGCCGGACAAATACCCGGCGACGACGCAATGGCCTCCGGGAACGACGCTGCACCACCGCGACGATCTCGACGCCGTGCAGAAGGAACTGCGCGAGGTCCCCGGCGTCTCGCTTTTGCTCTACGACCAGACCTGCGCCACCGAGAAGCGCCGCCGCCGCAAGCGCGGCAGCTATCCCGACCCGGACAAGCGCGTCATCGTCAACGAACTGGTCTGCGAGGGCTGCGGCGATTGCGGCGTGCAGTCGAACTGCGTCTCGGTGCAGCCGCTGGAGACCGAATTCGGTCGCAAGCGCCAGATCGACCAGTCGAACTGCAACAAGGATTTTTCCTGCCTGAAGGGCTTCTGCCCCTCCTTCGTCACCGTGCATGGCGCCCGGCCGAAGAAGGCGGCCCCGAAGCGGCTCGACGCCGGCGCCTTTGGAGCGGGCGATCTGCCCGAACCGCTCGTTCCGGCGCTGACGCGCAGCTACGCCGTCATCGTTACCGGCGTCGGCGGCACCGGCGTCGTCACCATCGGCGCGATCCTCGGCATGGCGGCCCATCTCGAGGGCAAGGGCTGCGGCATGATCGACATGGCCGGTCTCGCGCAGAAGGGCGGCGCGGTCTTCAGCCACGTCAAGCTCGCGCCAACGCCCGACCAGATCCATGCCATCCGCGTCTCGGCCGGGCAGGCCGATCTCGTGCTCGGCTGCGATCTGACCGTGACCGGCTCGAAGAAGGTGCTGGGCGCGATCAAGCCGGCGGGTTCGACCGTCGTCGTCAACACCGCCGAGAGCCTCGGCGGTGATTTCACCCGCAACGCCGATTTCTCGCTGCCGACCGAGCGGCTGAAGCGCTCGATCGTCTCCGCCGGCGGGCGCGAGCAGACGCATTTCGTCGACGCCACGGCGGCGGCGGTCGCCTTCATGGGCAACGCCATCGCCGCCAACATGTTCATGCTCGGCTATGCCTGGCAGCATGGCGGCGTGCCCTTGTCGCGCGAGGCGCTGCTGCGCGCGATCGAGCTCAACGGCGAGGCCGTGCCGATGAACAAGCAGGCCTTCGAGCTCGGCCGCCGCGCCGCGCATGATCCCGCCGCGCTGGCGGCGGCGCTGTCGGAAGCCAAGGCCCCGACGCAGGCGCGCCATATCTCGGAGAGCCTCGACGAGATCATCGCCCGCCGCGTCGCCTTCCTGACCGCCTACCAGAACGCCGCCTACGCCGGCCGCTATCGCGACCTCGTCGCCAAGGCGCAGGCGCGGGAAGCGGCGGTCCTGCCGGGCCAGACCGCGCTGACCGAAACCGTCGCGCGCTATCTCTTCAAGCTGATGGCCTACAAGGACGAATACGAGGTGGCGCGGCTCTATGCCGACGGCTCCTTCCAGAAGCAGGTCGAGGCGACCTTCGAGCCGACAAGCGCATCGGGCCATAAGCTGCGCTACGAGTTCAATCTCGCGCCGCCGCTGCTTGCGAGGGTCGATCCGGCGACCGGCGCGCCGCGCAAAATGACGTTCGGGCCGTGGATGATGTCGGCCTTCGGTCTGCTGGCGAGGCTGAAGGGCCTGCGCGGAACAGCTTTCGACGTGTTCGGCTACAGCGAGGAGCGCCGGACGGAGCGCCGGCTGATCACCGACTACGAAGCGTTGCTAGGCGAAATCCTGGGGCGGCTCTCGCCGCAGAACCATGCGCTGTGCGTCTCGCTCGCGGCGATGCCTGAAAAGATCCGCGGCTTCGGCCATGTCAAGGCGCGCCATCTCGCGGCCGCCAAGGCGGAGGAGGCCGAGCTGCTGACGCGCCTGCGTGATGGATCGCCCGCCGCGCTGGCGATGCCGAAGGCGGCGGAATAGGGCAAACCCGTCATTGCGAGCGCAGCGAAGCAATCCAGGAGGGTTCGCGCCGACCCCTGGATTGCTTCGCTGCGCTCGCAACGACGCGGTGAGCCGCCCTCAGCGCGGCAGGATCGTCTCACCCATCAGGCGCCTGTCGATGGCGTGCGCCATCTGCCTGCCCTCGCGGATGGCCCAGACCACGAGCGACTGGCCGCGCCGCATGTCGCCGGCGGCGAAGACCTTGTCGATCGAGGTCTGGTAGGCGATCTGGTTGGCCTCGACATTGCCGCGCCCGTCGAGCCTGACGCCGAGCTTCTCGATCAAGCCCTCGTGCACCGGCGAGACGAAGCCCATGGCGAGCAGCACGAGATCGGCCTTGAGATCGAATTCGGTGCCCTCGATCGGCTTGAACGCGCCATCGACCCTGGCGCAGCGAAGCTTCCTGACGCGGCCGTTCTCGCCGATGAACTTGACCGTGCCGATGGCGAAGTCGCGCTCGGCGCCTTCCTCATGACTCGACGAGGTGCGCAGCTTGAGCGGCCAGTTCGGCCAGGTCAGGGCCTTGTTCTCCTTTTCGGGAGGCTGCGGCATGATCTCGATCTGCGTCACCGACAGCGCGCCCTGACGCACCGAGGTGCCGATGCAGTCCGAGCCGGTGTCGCCGCCGCCTATGACGACGACATGCTTGCCGCCGGCGAGGATCGGCCGGGAGTTGGCCAGCGTCGCCGGCTCGCCGCCATTGCGCCGGTTCTGCTGCGGCAGGAAATCCATGGCGAACTGGATGCCGTCGAGATCACGGCCCTCGATGGGGAGATCGCGCGGCTTCTCCGCCCCGCCGGTCAGGCCGACGGCGTCATATTGCGCGATAAGCTCAGCCGGCTCGATATCGACGCCGACATTGACGCCGTAATGGAAGACGACGCCCTCGGCCTCCATCTGCCTGACCCGGCGCTCGACCTGCGCCTTCTCCATCTTGAAATCGGGGATGCCGTAGCGCAGCAGGCCGCCGGCGCGCGCCTGGCGCTCATAGACATGCACCTCATGTCCGACGCGGGCGAGCTGCTGCGCGGCGGCGAGTCCGGCCGGGCCTGAACCGATGATGGCGATGCGCTTGCCGGTCTTGTGCGTAGCCAGCTCAGGCTTGATCCAGCCCTCGGCCCAGCCCTTGTCGACGATGGCGCATTCGATCGACTTGATCGTGACCGGCGTGTCCTCGAGGTTGAGCGTG
>JAKFWE010000396.1 GCA_021732895.1 Allobosea sp.
GTTCTGCGAATGCCTGGTCGATGGCCAGCCCGTGCTCTAGGGCTAGGCCTGGGTCGCCTTGCCGAAGGCGAGCCCGGCTTGACGCCTCGGCAGGCTTGGGGCCAAACAGCGCCGCGCGGGGACGAAGCCCGTCACTCCGGACTTGACCGCCATGACATCCCCCGCCGACTCCCTGTCGGTCGCCGCTGACAGCGCCTTCGTGATCGACCTCGCCAAGCCGACGCCCGCCGCGCTTCGCGGCGCGGTTCTGGCGCTCGGCAATTTCGACGGCGTCCATCGCGGCCATGCCGAACTGGCGCGGGAGACGGTCGCGCTGAGCGAGCGACTGGGGCGCCGCCCGGCGGCGCTCACCTTCGAGCCGCATCCGCGCAGCCTGTTTCGGCCCGACCAGCCGGTCTTTCGGCTGACCCCGCCTGCCGTCAAGACCGAGCTGCTGGCCGGCATCGGCCTGGCCACCACCTTCATCCTGCCCTTCGACCGCGACATCGCGGCGATCGCGGCCGACGACTTCGTCGGGGACCTTCTGCTCGGCCGGCTCGGCGCCACGGGTCTGGTCTGCGGCTACGATTTCCATTTCGGCAAGGGCAGGGCGGGTTCGCCCGGGACGCTGCGGGACCTCTGCGCCCGCGACGGCGTGCCCGTCATCGTCGTGCCGCCCTTCGCCTTCGCGGGCGAGCCGGTGTCCTCGACGCTGGTGCGGGATGCGCTCGGGCAGGGCGACGTCGCCCGCGCGGCGGACCTGCTCGGCCGGCCCTGGTTCGTGCGCGGCGCGGTGGTGCATGGCGAAAAGCGCGGCCGCGACCTCGGCTATCCCACCGCCAACATGCATCTGCCGCGCGACTGCAAGCTGCGCTACGGTATCTACGCCGTTCGCATGAGGATCGACGGAATCTGGCATGACGGCGTTGCGAGCTTCGGCAGCCGGCCGACCTTCGACGACGGCGCGCCGAAGCTAGAAACCTTCGTCTTCGATTTCTCTGGCGATCTTTACGGTAAGCAGCTCGATGTCGCCTTCGTCGGCTGGCTGCGTGCCGAGGCGAAGTTCGACAATCTCGACGCCCTGATCGCGCAGATGAACGCCGACAGCGCCGCCGCGCGCGACATCCTGGCGAAAACGCCGCCCTTCCTTCCGTGAGCCGCCTTTGCTAGAGCCTCGATGACGCGGGAAACGCGCCGTCATCCCGGGCGACCGCAGGGAGACCCGGGATCCATTCCGGAACGTTTCCGGCTGGAGTTCCGGAATGGATCCCGGGTCTCCGCTTTGCTCCGCCCGGGATGACCCGGTTGTTCCTGCAAAAGAAAATGTGGTCTAGGACCTGTCGATGATCATGCTTCGAGCCATCCGAAAAAGCTCGTCCCGGCGAATTACGGGCCCGGCCGCCGCCTCGCGCTGACTTGAGCGCGGGCGCGAGCGCAGGCCGGGATGACGTAAGGCCTTTCCCATTTCATTACGGACCAGCGCCGCGCCACCGCAGATGGCCCGTTCGTCCCCTTGCCCGAGCCGGACGACATGACCGACAAGCCAGCCGAGACGACCGACTATTCAAGCACCCTGTTCCTGCCGCAGACGGAGTTCCCGATGCGGGCAGGCCTGCCGCAGCGCGAGCCCGAACTGCTCGCCCGCTGGGCCAGGATCGACCTCTACCGCAAGCTGCGCGAGGCGGCGGCCGGCCGCGACCGCTTCATCCTTCATGACGGCCCGCCCTACGCGAACGGCGCCATCCACATCGGCCATGCGCTCAACAAGGTGCTGAAGGACCTCGTCACCCGCTCGCAGCAGATGCTCGGCCACGACTCCAATTACGTGCCGGGCTGGGACTGCCATGGCCTGCCGATCGAGTGGAAGATCGAGGAGCAGTACCGCGCCAAGGGCCTGAACAAGGACGACGTGCCGGTCGTCGAGTTCCGCAAGGAGTGCCGTGCCTTCGCCGAGCACTGGGTCGGCGTGCAGCGCGAGGAGTTCAAGCGGCTGGGCGTCGAGGGCGACTGGGACGACCCCTATCTGACCATGGCTTACGGGGCCGAGGCGCAGATCGCCCGCGAGATCATGAAATTCGCCGAGACCGGCCAGCTCTATCGCGGCTCGAAACCGGTGATGTGGTCGGTGGTCGAGAAGACCGCGCTGGCCGAGGCGGAGGTGGAGTATGAGGAGCACACGAGCGATACGGTGTTCGTGGCGTTTCCGGTTGTTAGGTGGGATTGGCCGCTCGATGCGAGCGAGATCCAGCGGCAAAACTCTTCGCTCAATAGCATGCTGGAATCGTCAGATTTGCCGAAGAGTGTGGATTTAATTGGCTCTGAGGCATCGATCGCCAACGCTTCGGTCGTAATCTGGACCACGACGCCGTGGACGATGCCGGGCAATCGAGCGATCTGCTACAATTCCAAGCTGCAGTATGGCTTGTTTAGAGTCGTCAACCAGTTTGGGTCCTGGAAAGCTCTCGCCGTTCAAGGTGAATTGGAGCGTCTCAAAAAGGAGACAAAATCAGAATGGCATCATTTGCGTAGTGTTAGCACTGCAGAACTGACCAGACTGACTTGCGCTCATCCATTGCAAAAATGGGCGAAGGAGAATCTTTGGCCAAAACCAGCAGACGTTGGCGATGAGATCGCACAAGGCATAGACCAAACCCTTCCTTATAATTTTCATGTTCCTCTTCTTGACGGCGACCACGTCACCGACGAAGCCGGTACGGGTTTCGTACACACGGCTCCCGGCCATGGTCGCGAGGATTTCGACATCTGGATGGCGAATGGTGCCAAGCTGGCTGGGCGCGGCATCGACAGGCGTATCCCCTACACCGTCGATGCCGACGGCAGCTTCACCAAGGAAGCGCCGGGCTTCGAGGGCAAGTTCGTCATCACTGACACCGGCGAGAAGGGCGACGCCAACAAGGCCGTCATCGAAGCGCTGGCGGCCAGCGGCAACCTCGTCGCGCGCGGCCGCCTCAAGCACCAGTATCCGCATAGCTGGCGCTCGAAGAAGCCGGTGATCTTCCGCAACACGCCGCAATGGTTCATCGCCATGGACAAGCCGATCGCGAGTTCCCCTTCCCCCCTCGGGGGGGAAGGTGGCATCGCGTCAGCGATGACGGATGAGGGGACGAAAGGTTCTTCCTTCCCTCATCCGTCTGCTTCGCAGACACCTTCTCCCCCGAGGGGAGAAGGGATCAACGAGCCCGACACCCTGCGCAACCGCGCGCTGCGCGCCATCCGCGAAACGGAATGGGTGCCCGCAGCTGGCGAGAACCGCATCAACGGCATGATCGCCAACCGGCCGGACTGGGTGGTCTCGCGCCAGCGCGCCTGGGGCGTGCCGATCACCGTCTTCGTCGAGAAGGAGAGCGGCGCGATCCTGGTCGATGCGAAGGTGAACGCGGCGATCGCCGACGCCTTCGAGGCGGAGGGCGCCGACGCCTGGTTCACCGACACCGACGGCGCGCGCTTCCTGAAACCCTTCGGCTACGATCCGGCCAAGTACGAGCGCGTGACCGACGTGCTCGACGTCTGGTTCGATTCGGGCTCGACCCATGCCTTCACGCTGGAGAAGCGCCCCGATTTGCGCGCCCGCCGGCGCGGCGACGGAGGCAACGACCGGGTGATGTATCTCGAAGGCTCCGACCAGCATCGCGGCTGGTTCCATTCCTCGCTGCTCGAAAGCTGCGGAACGCGCGGCCGCGCGCCCTACGACATCGTGCTGACGCACGGCTTCTGCCTCGACGAGAAGGGCGAGAAGATGTCGAAATCGAAGGGCAACGTCACCGCTCCGCAGGACATCATCAAGGATTCGGGCGCCGACATTCTGCGCCTCTGGGTCGCGGCGGCCGACTATTCCGACGATCTGCGCATCGGCAAGGAAATCCTCAAGACCTTCGTCGAGACCTATCGCAAGCTGCGCAACACCATGCGCTGGATGCTCGGCACGCTCGCGCATTTCAGCGAGGACATTCGCGTCGTCGAACCGCAGACCATGCCGGAGCTGGAGCGGCTGATGCTGCACCGGCTGGCCGAACTCGGGTCGCAGGTCGAGGAGGCTTACGGAGCTTACGACTACAAGAAGGTCGTGACCCTGCTCTCGCAGTTCATGAACACCGAGCTCTCGGCCTTCTATTTCGACATCCGCAAGGACGCGCTCTATTGCGACCCCTTGTCGAGCTATGTCCGCAAGAGCGCGCTGACCGTGGTCGATCACCTGTTCCGCTGCCTCGCCACCTGGCTCGCGCCGATCCTGGTCTTCACCACGGAAGAAGCCTGGCTGGAGCGCTACCCCGAACAGAAGAGCCTCGACGGCTCGGTCCACCTCGAACTCTTCGCCAAGGCGCCCGAAGCCTGGCTCGATCCCGAACTCGCCGAGCGCTGGGCCAAGATCCGCAAGGTCCGCCGCGTCGTCACCGGCGCGCTCGAACTGGAGCGCGCCGCCAAGCGGCTCGGCTCCTCGCTCGAGGCGGCGCCCGAGGTCTTCGTCAGCGACCCCGACCTGTTCGCGGCGCTGTCGGGAGCCGATCTCGCCGAGATCAGCATCACCTCGGGCGTGCTGGTGCGAAATGGCGAGGGTCCGGCGGACGCCTTCCGGCTGCCGGACGTGCCCGGCGTCGCGGTCGCGCCGGCGCGCGCCCCCGGCGTCAAATGCGCCCGCTCGTGGAAGTATTTCGATCCCGCGACCGCCGACCCGGCCTGGCCGGCGGTGACGCCGCGCGACGCCAGGGCGCTGCGCGAACTCGGGGCGCGCGCCTCGTGATCACGCCGCCCCGCCGCCTCGGCCTCGCCATCGTGCTGATCGTGTTCGCGCTCGATCAGGCGAGCAAGCTCTGGCTGCTGTTTTCGGTCGGCCTCGCCGAGAACGGCCCCTTCGCGGTGCTGCCCTTCATGGACATCGTGCTGGCCTGGAACCGGGGCATCTCCTACGGGCTGTTCCAGCAGTACAGCGATCTCGGGCGCTGGGGGCTGGTCGCGGTCTCGTTCGTCGCGGCGGTCTGGCTCGGGCGCTGGATGTGGCGCGAGCCGCGCCGGCTGACCGTCGTCGCGCTGGCGCTGATCGTCGGCGGCGCGCTCGGCAACGGCGTCGATCGCGCCGTCTATGGCGCCGTCGTCGATTTCGTGCATCTGCACTGGGGCCGGTTCAGCTGGTACATCTTCAACCTCGCCGATGCGGCCATCGTTGTCGGCGTCGCCGGTCTGCTCTATGAGTCTTTTCGTCCGGGACCGGAAAAGACGGCCTGAAACGATGGTCCGCCATCGTTTTGCCCCGTGACTGGGTTTTGTGCGGGGATGACTCATTCCCGAGGGAGATTTGAGATGGCTCTTCGCATTCGCGGCGCGCATCTGCTCGTGGCCGGTGGGCTCGTCCTCGCGGCTTCGCCCGCCATCGCGCAGGAAGGCGTGCTCTTCCAGAACCTGGCGAAGGGCCTGTTCGGCAACGGCGAGCGCGACGAGATCGATTATCGCCAGCGCCCGCCGCTGGTGGTCCCGCCTGGTTCGGCCCTGCCGCGGCCGCAGGATCCCGAGGCCACGCGAAGCGCCGCCTGGCCGAACGACCCCGATGTCGCGAGGCGGCGCGCCGACGCCAGGGCCGGCATCGTGCCCTTCACCGAGAATCCCAACACCCGCAACAATCCGCTGCTGGACCAGCGGGAAATCCGTCGCGGCAGTGTCGTCGGTCGCGGCGGCGGACCCGATATCGCCCAGGAACATACCAATTTCAACAATCAGATCGATCCGATCCGCATCGGCCGCTCCCTGGCCTCGCGCCAGAACCAGGACGACCAG
>JAKFWE010000182.1 GCA_021732895.1 Allobosea sp.
GAGATTGACTACGCGCGCGCCCTCCTGCGCCGCCCAGTCGAGCGCGCTCAGGATGTGGAAGGTCGTGCCGCTGGCCGAGGCCGGGCCTGCGCCGCCCGAAAAGGCCCGCGCGGCGAGCAGACGCGAGGCGGGCGCGACGCCCTGCAACTGCGCCTGGGCCAGGATCGCGGCCGCCATCGCCGTGCCGTGCGCATGGGGGCGCGCCTCGCCGCCGAGCGCGTCATACGAGCCGACGACGACCCCCTGCAACTCCGGATGCGCCGTGTCCGCGCCTGAATCGATCACCGCGACGCGAATCTTGTCGCCGCGCGAAAGCTGGTGCGCCGCACCGAGCCCGAGCCTCTCGACGATGTATTGCGGTTGCAGCTCGCGCTTGGGCGCAACGGCGGCCAGCGGAGCCACGAGCGGCAGATCGGGCGGAGAAATCCTGATGCCGCCGCCGGTTGCGTCCGGCGCGGCGAGCGCCGGCCCGCCCGCCGTCGCGGCCTGGGCCTGCTGAAGCGTGTAGACATAATTGGGCTGGGCGCTGGCGACGCGCGCATCGCCGGCCATCTGCCGCAGGACGGTGCGGGCCGTGCGGCCGCCGTTCAGCCGCGCACGGATGATGGTCGCGCCGGCCAGCTCGAAGCGCCGGCTTGCGATCAGCTCGGCACGGTGCCGGCGCAGCACGGCGTCGGCCTGCGCGTTCGGCGCGAGTGAGAACAGGATCTCCTCGGCGACGAAGCGCGTCTCGGCGGCCGCGGGCACGATGGTTCCCGGCGCGCGCGGCGCGGGCCGGGCGGTCCTCGCCGGCGGCTTGGGCGGCGACGCTGCGCGGCGCGTGCGCTCCGGCTTTCGTCTTTGCGGCGGCGCGGCTTCGCGGACCGGCCGGCGCGGCCGGCGCAGCACGGGCTCTTCTTCGTAATCCTCGACGATGACGGGGCGGCGCGGACGACGGGGCTCGTAGGGGTCGTGGACCGGCGGCCGACGGAGCTGATCGAAGATCAGTCCGCCGATGACGCCGGCGCCGATGCCCACGTCCAGACCGCCGCCGGGCCGGCGCGGACGATCCGGGCGGCCGACCGGAACCCGGTCGCCGGCGGGGCGGCGATTGACGGTCGGGGCGCGGCGTTCGACCTCGGGCGCACGATACTGATAGTCGGCCCCGCCGCCACCGCCGCCGCCCTCGGCCCGCAGCCCGCCGATGGGGGCCGCCAGCATGATCAGGGCCGCGCAGGCGACGAGCGCCCGGCTCCGGCGCCGCGAACTCGCCTCGAGGTCGTCACCCGGTCGCGCCATGATGAGGATCCTTCCCGTCGTGAAGTTACCATGTCGCGCCGGCGCGCGCGAGACCGTTCTGCCCCCTGGTCACGGCGCAGGCGCGACGAAGCTGACGATCCCGTCCTCAGCCTTCATCCGCGCCGCGATCGCATCGACCTGCGCGGCGCTCAGCGCCGCATTGCCGACCCGGACCTTGAAGAAGCCGTTGGCGCGCGGCCCATCGACGACAGCCGCCTCGAACCGCCGGAAGAAGGCGGCGATGTCGCCCGCGCGCGCCTCGGGCTTGAAGCTCAGCAGGACATAGCTCTCCGACGACCGTGCGGCCGGCGCGGAGGCGGTCTCGAAGCCGCCGCTCCCGCCGCGCACGGCGAGTCCGGTCAGGGCGGCGCCTTGGATCGCGACGACGGCCAGCACGGCCGCGCTCGCATAGGCGAGCCGGCGCGGCGGCTGCGCCGCCAGCCATTGCCCGAACCAGGCGACGATCCCGGTCTGGGCGCGCGCCAGCAGCGGCGCCTGGCGGGGCTCCGCCTCGATGCCGGCCATCAGCCGGTCGAGGGCGCGCGGCGAGGGCGCGCCGAGGCTTTCATTGAGCAGGATCGTCTCCGCCATGTCCTCGCGGACGATCTCGAGGCGCAGCCGCAGTTCGGCGTCGCCGGCGAGCGCCGCCTCGACGCGCGCCCTGTCGCCGGGGGGCAGGCCGCCATTGGCGTAGAAGGGCAACATTTCCTCGATCTCGGCCCGCCTGGGGTCGGTCGCGATGGCGTCAGTCATGACAGACCTCCTTGCCTGACGGGTTTCGGGCGGCGGCGAGACGTCTCATGGCCAGCCCCGATCGACGCCGGCGGCCCTGAGCGCTTCGCCGAGCTTCTTGCGGGCGTGAAACAGCCGTGTCTTGACCGTGTTCTCGGGTATTCCGACGATCCGGGCGACCTCCTCGACCGAGGTCTCGTGATAATAGACCAGGTCGATGACCTCGCGATGCTCGGCGCTGAGCCTGCCGAGGCACGCGCGGATGGCGAGACCCTTGTCCTGCTTCTGCAGCACGATCTCGGGATCGTCGGCCTCGTCCTCGATGCTCTCGGCGAAATCGTCGTCGAGGCCGGCGTCGCGCCGCTTGCGCAGGAGCGACCAGGCCTTGTTGCGGGCGATGGCGAGCAGCCAGGTCGAAACCGTGGCGCGCGCCTCGAAGCGGTCGGCCTGCCGCCACAGATCCATGAAGACGTCACTGATCACATCCTCGGCAAGCGTCTCGTCGCGGACGAGCCGCAGCACGAAACGGTAGACCCGCACCTGATGCCGCGAGAACAGCACCTTCATCGCGAGCCGGTCGCCGGTGGCGATCCGCTTGACGAGGTCTTCGTCGGATTCCGTATGCATCGCCCTCGAGGCCCGGCATTCCGGCTCACAGGCATTGGTCGCTGCGAGACGGCAGGAGGTTCAATCGGCGATGAAGATTAGACGCTGGCGCGCGCAGCGCCAGCGATTTGCGCGGGCTGCGGCCGCGAGGCCCCCCTCAGCCGTAGAGATATTTCGGCAGCCAGAGCGCGATGCCCGGGAAGGTGTAGACCAGGATCAGCGCGATGAAGACGATGTAGAGAAACGGCATCACGCCCGAGAAGATCTGGGCGATCGTGACATGCGGCGGCGCGATGCCCTTGAGATAGAACGGCGCCATCGCCACCGGCGGCGACAGGAACGAGGTCTGGATGTTCAGCGCCACGAGGATGCCGAAGAACAGCGGATCGACCTTGAAGAACTCGAGCAGCGGCAGAAAGATCGGCACGAAGATCACGATGATCTCGGTCCATTCCAGCGGCCAGCCAAGGATGAAGATGATGATCTGCGCCACGATCAGGAACATCGTCGGCGACAGGTTCATCGCCGTCACCAGGTTCTTGATCGGCTCGTGGCCGCCCAGCAGGGCGAAGATCGACGAGAAGATGAACGAGCCGACGAAGAGCCAGCACACCATCGCGGAGGTCCGCGCCGTCAGGATGACCGATTCCTTGACCTTGGTGAAGGTCAGCGAGCGATAGGCCGCAGCGAGCACGAGGCTGCCGAGCGAGCCGATCGCGGCCGCTTCCGTCGGCGTGGCGAAGCCGAAGAAGATCGCGCCCAGCACCGACATGATCAGGATCGTCAACGGGAAGAAGCTCTTGGCCAGCGCCAGCAGCACGGTCGACCAGGGGACGTCGGTCTGCTCCCTGGGCAGCTTCGGCGCCAGCGCCGGGTTCAGCCAGCAGCGGATGACGACATAGCCCATGTAGAGCGACGCCAGCAGCAGGCCGGGAAACAGCGCCCCGGCGTAGAGCTTGGGCACCGAGACGCCAGCCGTCGCGCCGTAGAGGATCAGCATGACGCTGGGCGGGATCAGGATGCCGAGGCAGCCGCCGGCGCAGACGACGCCGGCCGAGAGCTTGACGTCGTAGCCGGCCCGCAGCATCGCCGGGAAGGCGAGCAGGCCCATGAGCGTCACCACCGCCCCGACGATGCCGGTGGCGGTCGCGAAGATCGCGCAGGTGGCGAGCGTCGCCACCGCCAGCGAACCCGGCACGTTGCCGAGCGCGAGCTGCAGCGAGTGGAACAGCTTGTCGAGGATGTTCGCCCGCTCGATGATGTAGCCCATGAAGATGAAGAGCGGGATCGAGACCAGCACGTCGTTGGCCATCACCGAATAGGTGCGTTGCACCACCAGCGCAAAGACCGTGTCGCCCATCGCGTAAAAGCCGAAGCCGACGCCGAGCGCCATCAGCGTGAAGGCGATCGGGAAGCCGAGCATGATGAAGAAGATGAACAGGACGAGCATGACCACGCCCAGTTCCGGGTTGCCCATTCCGAACATCAGATCGCGTTTCCTGCGGTGGGCGCGCCCTGCGCGGCGGCGGCCTGTTCGAGAATGATCTTCTCGGTCTCCTCGACGTCGTGCAGGCGCGCCGGCCATTGCCCGGTGCGGATGCAGATGACGCAGCGCGCCACCTCCGCCAGTCCCTGCACCGTCATCAAGACGCCGGCGATCGGGATCAGCGACTTGAAATGGTAGAGCGGCGGCCCGTTGGGCGAGTTCGAGGAGTGCTCCTTGATCAGCCAGGAGAAGGCCGCGAATTTGTAGCCGGCCCAGGCGAGCGCCACGATGCCGGGAAAGAAGAACAGGATGTAGAGCGCCAGATCGAGCTTCGCCTGGGTCGTCGGCGACCACTGCCGGTAAAGGAAATCGCCCCGGACATGGGCGTTGCGGGCGAGCGCGTAGGGTCCCGCCAGCATGAACAGCGTGCCGTAGAGAATATAGCTGACGTCGAAGGCCCACTCCGTCGGCGCGCGCAGCGCATAACGCGCAAAGACCTCGTAGCTGATCGCGAAGGTGAGGATCAGGATCGCCCAGCCGGCGAATTTGCCAATGGCCGTGTTGACCTTGTCGATCGCCAGGATGAGTTTCATTCGGCCTGCCTTCTCAACCTGCGGCGACGTTTCCTTTCCGTCACTGCGAGCGCAGCGAAGCACTCCAGAAGGGCGTAGGGCACGGCCGCCCCTGGATTGCTTCGCTGCGCTCGCAATAACGGAGATGGTGACGCCCGCCGTCCTGCGACGGCGGGCGAGACCGAACAGATGGACTCAGACCTTGAAGAAATGGGTGTAGGCCATTTCACGGGACGGGGTGTTGACGCGCTCATAGGCGACCGAGCGCTGGACCCAGGCCTTCTGGGAATCGACCACCTTCTTGAAGAAGGGGTCGGCGCCCAGCTTCTCGATGACCTTGTCCCAGGCGACGAGCTGCGCCTTGAGGATCGCGTCGGGCGTCTGGATGATGTTGACGCCCTTGGCCCGCAGAGCCTCGAGATCCTTGGAGTAGCGGTCGAGCGCCTTCCAGTTCATGTCGACCGAGGCGGACTCGGCGGCGTATTTGACGATCGCCTTCAGCTCGGCCGAGAGCGCGTCGTACTTGCCCTTGTTGAACAGGATTTCGAAGCTCTCCGCCGCCTGATGGTAGCTCTGCAGCATGTAGACCTTGGAGACGTCCTGGAAGCCGAGCAGCGAGTCCGAGGTCGGGTTGTTGAACTCGGCGCCGTCGATGACGCCGCGCTCCAGCGCGGGCACGATCTCGCCGCCGGCGAGGATGGTGACCGCCGCGCCCATCTCGCGCATCAGATCGGCGGCGAGGCCGACGGTGCGGTACTTCAGCCCCTTGAAGTCGTCGGCGGTCTTCAGCTCCTTCTTGAACCAGCCGAGCGGCTGGCACGGCATCGCCCCGGTCAGGATGCCGACGAGATTGAGCTTGAGCTGGTTCTGGACGAGGTCGTTGTAGAGCTCGTAGCCGCCGCCATAGTTCATCCAGGCGAGGAAGGAATGCGCGTCCCAGCCCAGCGCCGGCGGGGTGCCGAACAGCGAGAAGGCCTTGTTCTTGCCGTACCAGTAGGCGGAGACGCCGTGGCCGGCGTCGAGAATGCCGGCATGGACGGCGTCCTGCATCTGGAACGCCGGCACGACCGCGCCGGCGGCG
>JAKFWE010000324.1 GCA_021732895.1 Allobosea sp.
GGGGACCTGGAAAGCCGCCTCCTCCACTACGCCCGTCTGGGCGCCGATCTCTCGGGTGGAATGGGCGGCGATGCGGTTCGCCCGGTCCAGACTGGTCCGCGGATCGTCCCTGTCCACCAGCCATGACATCAGGAAGGCGCCGGCGAAGGCGTCTCCGGCTCCGGTCGTGTCGCGCACGGCAACCTTATAGCCGGCGCTGTCGATCGAGACGCCGGATCGCTCGAAGCGAGCCCCGTCGGCGCCGAGCGTCGTGACGAGCGCGCCCTGAAAGCCATCGAAAGCGCCATGGCGCTCCGCCGCATGGCGCGTGCGCCTGTTCATGAAGGCGAGATCGACGCTGGCCAGGAGCCGCTTCAGATCGACCGGGTCCCGCGGCAGATCGGTCTGTTCGATATCGATGGAGATCGAGCAGCCGAGGCCGCGCGCCAGCTCCGCGACATGCCCGGTCACCGTCAGATCGGTGAAGGTCAGATGGACATGGCTGCACCCGACGAGGCTCGCTTCGTCGATATCAACCGCACCCGGAACGATGAGCGCGCTCGGCAAGCGCACGAGGGAGCGTTCGCCCTCCGGTCCGATGAAGACGAGACACTGGAAGGTCCGCTCGCCCGCGATCGTCGCGACGCGACTGACATCGACCCCCTCGCCGCGAAGATGGACCAGCAAGTCGCGTCCCTCGGGGTCGTCGCCGACGCGGCCGATCAGTCTGCTCTCGCCACCGAGCCGCCGCACGGCGACCGCGACATTGGCCGCCATCCCGCCGGGACGTCTGACCAGGCTGTGCGCAGGCAGTTTGTCGTCATGCGCAGGCAGCCGATCGACCTGCATGAGCCAGTCGATGTCGATGTCGCCGATGCAGGCGATGACGGGCGTGGCGGCCCTGTCTTCGGACGACGCGGCCATGACGGCGTCCTTCAGCGCGTTTCGGTATGCGGCGAAAGCCGATGCGCCCGCCTCCGACGGCTTCGCGCGCCAGCGCGCCCGCGTGCCGATCGCGATGCATCCGAGGTGGCTCGAAGGGGCATTGACAACGCTCCGCGCATACAAGAGAATTCAGTATTGAACCGGTTCAATCGCATAAACAGATGACCGACGCAACCGATAGCGAGCTGAAGCAGCCGCCATTCTCCGCGACGCCGAGGCGCGAAGCCGCGGGCGCCCCGCCCGCCGCCGGCGATCTCAGCGACGACGCGCTCGACGCAATGCTCAGGGCGACGGCGGCAACGATCCGGCTCGCCATCCCTCCGGACTGCCTTGCCGGCGTGCGCGAAAACCTCCGCGCCATCATCAAGACGGCCGGCGCTCTCGTCGAACCGGAAGCGCCGTCTCACCGGATGGACGAACTCGCTCCGGTCTACCGGGCATGACCGCATCGGCGCACGCCCTGGCGGCATCGGTTCAGGCCGGTCGGCAAACCGCGAGCCAAGCAGTCGAGGCCTCGCTCGCGCGCATCGCCGCCAGCGACGCCCGGATCAACGCCTTCACCCGCGTCACATCGGAACGGGCGCGAAAGCGGGCCGCGACGCTGGACCGGCGACTGGCCGCGGGCGAACGACCAGGCCCCCTCGTCGGCGTGCCCTTCGCAGTGAAGAACCTGTTCGACATCGCCGGCGAGACCACCATCGCCGGCTCTCGGATATCGGCGGGGGATCCGCCCGCGCAGCGCGACGCGACCGCGATCGTACGACTGGAGGATGCCGGCGCGATCCTCGTCGGCGCTCTCAACATGGACGAGTACGCTTCGGGCTTCACCACCGAGAACTCGCATTACGGCGTCACACGCAATCCACACGATCCGTCCAGGCTCGCCGGCGGCTCGTCGGGGGGCTCCGCGGCGGCGGTCGCGGCGGGCATGGTGCCGCTGAGCCTCGGCAGCGACACCAACGGCTCGATCCGCGTGCCCAGCGCGCTTTGCGGCGTGTTCGGTCTCAAGCCGACCTATGGCCGCCTGTCGCGAGCCGGCGCCCAGCTCTTCGCCGAGAGTTTCGACCATATCGGCCCTATCGCCGGTTGCGCCTCCGATCTGGCTCTGGCCTACGACGCCATGCAGGGCTTCGATGCGGCCGACGCGGTCTGCGCGCCGGTCGCGCCCGATCCCGTCTCGGCGTGCGCCGACAGCGGCGTCGGCGGGCTCCGCATCGCGCTCGGCGACGGCTACTTCGCCCGCAGAGCCGATGCACGGGCTCTGGCGGTCGCAATGGATGTCGCCCGGGCGCTGGGCACGACGTTGCGCGCCGACCTGCCCGAAGCGGAGCGCGGCTGGGCTGCGTCGCTGGTGATCACGCTGATCGAGGGATCGAGCGTGCACCTGCCGCGCCTGCGGACCCGCCCGCATGATTTCGACCCGATGACACGGGATCGCTTTCTCGCCGGCGCGCTGGCTCCGGCGGAGCTATACCTCAACGCCCAGCGCGCGCGCCGACGCTATCGCGAGGCGGCGCTTCGCGTCTTCGAGACGATCGACGTTCTGATCACGCCGGCGGTTCCGTTCGAGGCGCCGCCGATCGGAGCCGAGCGCATCCGCGTCGCCGGCGAGAGCATGAACCCGCGCGGCATGCTCGGGCTGTTCACGCAGCCCATCAGCGTCATCGGCCTGCCGGCGCTGGTCGTTCCGATCCTCAGCGACGACGCCTTGCCGCGCGCGGTCCAACTGGTCGCGGCGCCGTGGAACGAGGCCGCGCTGTTTCGCGTGGCGCGGGCGCTGGAGACGGCGGGCGTCGCCGGCGCCCGGATCACAGGGAACCGGGCATGACGAGCATGGCGGATATCGACGACCAGACGGTGATCGCGGAGGTAGCCGCCGCCTTCGCGGGCTATGAGCGCGCGTTGATGAACTACGACCCTGCCGCGCTCGACGAGTTCTTCTGGCGCGACGAGCGGGCCATTCGCTTTGGCGTCGCGGAGAATCTCTATGGCCATGCCGCGATCGCCGCGTACCGGCGCACGCGCAGTTCGGTTCCCGGCCGCGCGCTCGCGAACACGCGCATCACCGCGATCGGCCGCGACGCCGCCACCGTGAGCACGGAGTTCACCTATCCGGGCGATCCGCGCACCGGGCGCCAGAGCCAGACCTGGGCGCGCCTGCCGGAAGGCTGGCGCGTCATCGCCGCACACGTGTCGTTCCGGGAGGAATTCGAGCGCTGAAAACCGTCGCGAGCCGCGCAGACGAATGCGGCCGCGCCATCACATATGGGGAACCCGTCATGCCAATCGAAACTTCAGCGCCCAGCCGGCGCGACATTGTCCAGGCTGCCGCCGGTATCGCCGCCTTTGCTGCGACCGGGGTCTCAGGAGCCGCTTTCAGCCAGGCCGCCGCCCCTCGGAAAGGCGGCGCGCTGACGATCGGCGTCGTCTCGGATCCTGTCACGCTGGACCCGGCGTTCTTCTCCTCTTTCTTCGAGATCTACGCCCAGTATCTGATGCACGAGCCTCTGCTTTCGATCACGCCGGAGCTGGCGGTCGAGCCGGGGCTCGCCTCCTACGTGATGCGAGACGAGCTGACTTATCTGTTCACGCTGCGGCCGGGACTGACGTTCCATGACGGCTCCGCCTTCGACGCCAAGGCGGCCAAATGGAACTTCGACAGAATGCTCGCGCCCGCGACAGGCTCGCCGCGCAGGTCGGACCTCGGGCCGATCGACGTCGTCGAGGTCATCGACGAGCGCAACTTCAGCGTTCGCTTCAAGCAGCCCTTCTCGCCGTTTCCCCATGCATTGACCAACCGGGCCGGGCTCTTCGCGTCGCCCGCGGCAGTGGAGCGCCTGGGCCCGGATTTCGCCACGCGCGCCGTCGGAGCCGGGCCCTTCAAGGTCGTGAGCTGGACCAAGAACGCCGAGCTGGTGCTGGAGCGCTTCGACGGCTATTGGCGCGAGGGCATGCCATATCTCGATCGGGTCACGCTGCGGCCCATGGCGGACGAGACGGTGCGTCTGGCCAATCTGCGCAGCGGCACCGTGCAACTCGTCGACAGCGTGCCGCCGCAGAACTTCAGAGCTATGGAACGCGAGCGCGGGCTGAAGACGGCGGAAAAGGGCGGCGTCGGGTTCAATGCGTTCTCGCTCAACCTGACCCGCGCGCCGTTCGACGACAAGCGCGTGCGCCAGGCCTTGATGTGGGCCATCGATCTGGAGGCGGTGCAGCGCGCCGCCTATTTCAACACCGGCCAGCCCGCATACGGCCCGGTCTCGCCGCCGTTGCGTCCGACCTTCGACGCCGATTTCAAGCCGTACCGGCGCGATCTGCCGCGTGCGAAGGCGCTGCTCGCCGATGCAGGCAAGCCGCAGCCGAGCTTCGAGATCACCGTCATCAACTCGCCGCTCGTGATCCGGATCGCCGAGATCGTCCAGGCTCAGGCGACCGAGGCGGGGTTCAAGGTCGCGATCAAACAGATCGACGGCACCAGCCTGATCACCGTTCTGCGTCGCAAGGAATTCGACCTTTGCTATTCGCCCTGGGCCGGGCGCTCCGATCCCGACGGCAACATGTTCAACTGGTTCACCGTCGAGGGTCCCAACAACTTCATGGGGTATCAGAGCCAAACCGTCGATCGGATCCTGAAGGAAGCGCGTAGCGTCACCGATCCGGCGAGGCGCAGCGCCCTTTACCGGGAGGCCCAGCGATCGATCGCCGATGATGCGCCGATGCTGTTCGTCCATTTCGACGCCGCTCTTCAGTGCGGGATCGACAAGCTCCGTTGGACGCAGCATCCCGACAGTTCATTCAGGCTGTTCGACGCCTGGTTGACGGCATAGCTCTCCCTCTTCCAGCCGCCGAGCGCGCAGCAGAGACAGGGAGCGAGCGCCATCCGGCTTCGCGGCGTCATGAGCGCGGTCGGCGTGTCGGGGCGCCTCAGGTGGCGGCCGCCCAGCGCGTCGGGCCACCTGGCGCCGGCCTTCGGAGCGACGCTGGCCCTGCCGCAGAGGCCTGTTCGCCCCGCCGCATCCTGAACGCCGGCTGCGAAAGCCGTCGGCGGGATGGAAGCGCGCCGGCAGCGGCGCCGCCTCAGATGATGGCGTGGCGGATCTTCGCCGAAACCCATTCGCTCACGACGACCGTGGCGAGGATCACGAGCAGGATCAGCGTGACCTGCGGCCAGGCCAGAATGTTCATCGAGCCTTCGAGGTTGACGCCGATGCCGCCGGCGCCGACGAGTCCGAGCACGGTCGCCTCGCGGATGTTGATGTCCCAGCGGAAGACGCTGATGCCGGCGAAGGCCGGCGTCACCTGCGGCCAGATGCCCCAGGCCAGCACCTGCGCCGGCGACGCGCCGGTGGCGCGGATCGCCTCGACCGGCTCGATGTTGATCTCCTCTATCGCCTCGTAGAGCAGCTTGGCGATGAAGCCGATCGAGCGCAGCGCGATCGCGATGATGCCGGCGAGCACGCCCGGACCCAGAATGGTCACGAGGATGAGCGCCCAGATGATCGCGTTGATCGAGCGCGACGAGACGATGACGAGCAGGGCGAGCGGCCGGACGAAGACCGCGCTCGGCGTGGTGTTGCGCGCGGCCAGGAAGGCGATCGGCACCGCCAGCACGATGGCGAGCAGCGTGCCCAGCGTGGCCATGTTGAGCGTGTCCCAGAGCGGCTTCCAGAGCGCGTCGATATAGGACCAGCGCGGCGGCCACATGCGCGAGCCGATGTCGGCGGCCTGGCGCGGCGCATCGAGCACGAAGGCCCAGATCGTGTCCTTGGTCATCACCCGCCAGGTGAAGACCAGGAGCAGCAGCAGGGCGAGCCAGCCGG
>JAKFWE010000088.1 GCA_021732895.1 Allobosea sp.
GAATGGGGGGAAGGGGATCTGTCGGCGCAATCCCCAGTTCCTCCGAAACCTGCGCCACATAGCGTCCGAGGATCGGCGAGAGATAGGCGTCCACCACCGCAGTGTCCCCGCGCCCGACCAGCTTGATCAGCGGCGACACCTCATGGCTGACCGAAACCTGCGGGAAGCCGATCTCGCGGGCGATGCGGGCGGCGACCCGCTCATGGGCCGGGTAGCGATAGGCGTGCATGAAGACGATCGCGGCGGCGCGGAAGCCGGCGTCATACTGCGCCTGCAGGGCGGCCCGGATCGCGGCCTCGTCGGGCGCGCGCTCGACCTCGCCATCCGCCAGCACCCGCTCCTCGACCTCGACGACGGCGTCGTAGAGCTGCTCGGGCTTGACGATCTCCCTGGCGAAGATGTCGGGCCGCGCCTGATAGCCGATGCGCAGCGCGTCGCGGAATCCCCTGGTGATGACCAGCAGCGTCCGGTCGCCCTTGCGCTCGAGCAGCGCGTTGGTCGCCACCGTCGTGCCCATCCGGACCTCGTCGACGAGGCCTGACGGAATCGCTTCGCCCGCCTTCAGGCCGAGATGGTCGCGGATGCCCTGCACCGCGGCGTCGCGATAGGCGCCCGGATTCTCCGAGAGAAGCTTTCTGGCATGGAGCTTGCCAGCGGGATCGCGCCCGATCACATCGGTGAAGGTGCCGCCGCGGTCGATCCAGAAATCCCAGCGACCCGTCGTCATTGTCATCTCTCCCAAGCTCCGTCGCCAGCGCGAGGCGGGGCTGAGAAATGCATTTCATTGTCAAAACGTCAACGTTTTATCGTCACGTTGACATTTACATTTTCGTAACGTTAGCTCTCGGTCCGGCAGGCCGGCTCGCGCCCGCCCCAGTTCGAACGGGAGGTATCCATCATGCATGCATACGCCAGGATCGCCGGCACATTCTTCCTCGCAGCCACGCTCGGGGGGCCAGCCGCCGCCCAGACGCGCTGGGACATGCCGACGCCCTATCCGGACGGCAATTTCCACACGAAGAACATCGCCAGCTTCGCACAGGACGTGAAGACGGCCACCGGCGGGGCGCTCGAAATCCGGCTGCACACGGCCGGCTCGCTGCTCAAGCACCCCGAGATCAAGCGCGGCGTCCGCCAGGGCACCGCCCAGATCGGCGAGGTGCTGATCTCGCTGCACGCCAACGAATCGCCGGTCTACGGGTTGGACTCGGTGCCCTTCCTCGCGACCTCCTATGACGGCGCGCGCAAGCTTTACGAGGCGCAGCGCCCGGCGCTGGAGAAGCGCCTCGCGGAAGAGGGGCTGGTGCTGCTCTTCTCCGTGCCGTGGCCGCCGCAGGGCGTCTACGCCAAGAAGCTGATCAGCTCGGTCGACGACCTCAAGGGCCTCAAGTTCCGCACCTACAATCCCGGCACCGGCCGCATCGCGGCGCTCGCCGGGGCGGTTCCGGTCCAGATCGAGGTGCCCGACCTGCCGACCGCCTTCGCCACCGGGCGCGTCGAGGTCACGATCACCTCGGGCTCGACCGGTGTCGAGGCGCGGTTCTGGGATTTCGTCTCGCATTATCACGACACGCAGGCCTGGCTGCCGCGCAACATGGTCTTCGTCAACAAGGCCGCCTGGGACGGGCTGTCGGCCGATCTCCGAGGCAAGGTCCTGGACGCGGCCAAGGCGGCCGAGGCGCGGGGCTGGGAGGCTTCGGTGGTCGAGACCAACCAGCGGCTCCAGCAGTTGCGCGACAGCAAGATGACCGTCGTCTCCCCGGCTCCGGCCGGGCTGCTCGACGGGCTCAAGAAGATGGGCGTCGAACTCAGCGCCGAATGGGAGAAGGCCGCCGGCGCCGAAGGCGCGGCGATCCTCTCCGCCTATCGCAAGTAAGCCGCGTCCGGAGCCCGCCCGTCGGCGGGCTCTGGTCCGGGTTGCGCACCTCATCAGTCGTCTCGGGAGGGCGCGCCATGCGGCCCGTGCTGTCAATCGTCTACGCGGCCGCACTCTGGCTCGCCGCGCTGTGCCTCCTCGCCATCGTCGCGCTCGTCCTCGCGCAGGTCGGGGGACGCATCCTCGACAACGGCCTGCGCGCCCTGGGCCGGCCGGTCCTCGGCTTCCAGATTCTCTCGCTCTCGGAGATCGCCGGCTTCCTGCTCGCCGGGGCCAGTTTCCTCGCGCTCGGGCCGAGCCTCAAGGCCGGCGCCCATATCCGGGTGACGATGGCGCTGTCGCCGATGCCGGCGCGGATGCGCCGCGCCGTCGAGACGGCCGCCGCCGCGATCGGCCTCGTCGTCGCCGCCTACCTGACCTGGCATCTCGCCGCGCTCGCGCTCGAGAGCTGGCGCTTCAACGAACTCTCGATCGGCCTCGTGCCGATCCCGCTGGTCTGGCCGCAGATTCCGCTCGTTCTCGGCGCCGCCGTGCTGGCGGTCGCGCTCGCCGACGAACTGGTGCAGGTCGCGACCACGGGCGATTTCAGTTTCCGGACGATGGAAGACGCCGTCGCGCTCGGCAAGGAAGGCTGAGGCCGATGGAACTGATCCCGTTCGCCTTCTTCCTGATCGTCTTTCTGCTGGCGACGCTCGCCGGCGGCCTGTGGATCGCGCTCGGCCTCGGCCTCGTCGGCTTCGTCGCCATGGCGCTGAAGGTCGCGGCCGCTCCCGGCCCGGTGCTGGCGACGGCGATCTGGCAGTCGCTCACCTCCTGGGACCTGACCGCGCTGCCGATGTTCGTGCTGATGGGCGAGATTCTTTACCGGACGCGGGTGGCGGAAGATCTCTTCGCCGGGCTCGCTCCCTGGATCCAGCGGGTCCCCGGCCGTCTGCTGCATGTCAACGTGCTCGGCTGCACGGTCTTCGCCGCCGTCTCCGGCTCGTCGGCGGCGACCTGCGCCACGATCGGGCGGATTTCGCTCCCGGAGCTTTCGCGACGCGGCTACGACCAGAGCCTGTCGATCGGGACGCTGGCGGGCTCCGGCACGATCGGCCTGATGATCCCGCCCTCGATCATCATGATCGTCTACGCCTCGGCGACCGAACAGTCCGTCGCGCGCATGTTCATCGCCGGCGTCATGCCCGGGCTGCTCCTCGCCGCCCTGTTCTCGGGCTACATCGTCGGCTGGGCGCTGCTGAACCGCGACCGCATGCCGCCGCGCGATCCCCGGACCAGTCTGGCGCAGAAGCTGCCGCCGACGCTGCGGCTGCTGCCGGTCGTCCTCCTCATCCTGGGCGTGATCGGCTCGATCTACGCCGGGCTCGCTTCGGCGACGGAGGCGGCGGTCGTCGGCGTCTTCCTGTCCGTGCTGCTGTCGCTGGCGCAGGGAACCGCGAGCCGCGCCAGCCTGACGGATGCGCTGCTCTCGGCGACGCGCACCTCCTGCATGATCTGCTTCATCCTCGCCGGCGCGGCCTTCCTCACCGCCGCGATGGGCTTCACCGGCGTTCCCCGCGCACTGGCGGAATGGATCGGCTCATTCGGCCTGCCGAACTGGCAGTTGCTCGTCGCGCTGACGCTGTTCTTCATCCTGCTCGGCTGCTTCCTCGACGGCATCTCGATGGTGGTGCTGACGACCTCGATCATCCTGCCGCTGGTTCAGCAGGCGGGCTTCGACCTGATCTGGTTCGGCATCTACATCGTGCTCGTGGTCGAGATGGCGCAGATCACCCCGCCGGTCGGTTTCAACCTGTTCGTGCTCCAGAGCCTGACCGGGCGCAACATCGTGCAGCTCGGCCTCGCGGCGCTGCCGCTCTTCCTGATGATGGCGCTCGCGATCGCGCTGATCGCGGCCTTTCCGCAGATCGCGCTCTGGCTGCCCTCGCAGATGCTGGACTGAGCGCCATGGCCTCCTCGGACAGCGACACCGCCCATCTCGGCCCGATCGTCTCGTCAGGCCACCTCGCCTCGGGCGCGATGCCGGCGCTGTCGGAGTTCGAGTTCGCGCTGTCGATGAGCGTGCACGCCTTCCAGCGCTGGATGGTGCGCTGCATGGCCGCCGCCGGCCTGCCCGATCTCTCGCCGCTCGACGTGCTGGTGCTGCACAACGTCAACCACCGGGCCAAGCCGAAGCGGCTGGCCGACATCTGCCTCGTGCTCAACATCGAGGACACCCATGTGGTGAACTATGCGCTGAAGAAGCTCGAGCGGCTGAAGCTGATCCGGGCCGGCCGCAAGGGCAAGGAGAAGACCGTGGCGATGACGCCGGCGGGCGAGGAGGCGTGCAGGCGCTACGCCCAGGTGCGCGAGCAGCTTCTGGTCAGGGCGGTGCTGGGCACCGGCCTGGACCCGGCCCGCCTTTCCGGGATCGCCGCCGCGATGCGCTCGCTCTCGGGGCAATACGACCAGGCGGCGCGGGCGGCGGCGAGCCTGTAGCTGTCCGAGGGACGAAGCTGCGCGGTGAGCAATCAAGCAGGCGCGGGGAACCCTCTCCCATCCGGGAGAGTGGTTCCCCCCGCCCTTCGCCGCGCGTACGGAAAACCCCGCCGGCTCATCGCCGCGAGGGTTCCGGCAGTCCTCCCCGAGGGGATGCGCGAGGGGATGCGCGGGACGATGAGGGCGTCGCAGTCGACGGCTGCGAGCCGATGTCGAAGTCGAGCCGATGTCGAGCAGCGTCAACGGCCGCCCTCCCCGTCCCGCGAGCGGTTCTCTGGGGGCCCGTCGTCGATGGGAGTCCGGCGAGGACCCGGGCCTGCCTGTTTCGGCCCGGTCGACGAACGGCGCCTTCATGGCCCCGGGCCAGCGACGGCCGCGACCATGAACACCGCAACTCCGCCCGGCCGCACGACGCCTCGCGACAGCCCCCTTGGTCGGGCGGAGCGGGGGGATTATGTGGTCGGATCGAGGGTGCGGGGATAAGTGCGGCCGGATGAGGTCGGTCAGGCTCCTTTCTGCATCTGCGCATACTCGGCCTCGAGCCCGGCATGCACCGACCAGAAGCCGCGCGGCTTCGTTCCCAGGAGCTTGTCCTCGAGCAGGCCGAGATGCAGGTGCCAGCCGCTGGAGACCATCGCCATGCGCGCCTTCGTCGCCAGCCGTCGATGGGTCAGCACGAGGCGGACCCTGCCGCCCTCTTCCGAGAGCACGAACTCGACGTCGGAGTCAGGCTCGCCCATGCCCACCCAGTTGAAGGCGAAGCGGCGCGGCGGCTCCCACGCCGTCACCGTGGCGCCCATCATCGCGCCCTCGTCGTTCATCTTGCGAGCGCTTTCCGGCGGCGGCTCGTCGGTGATCTGCGAGTGCTTGAAGAACAGCGCGACATGCCCGCCGAGGCGCGGTTCGGTCTCGCCGCCGCAGAACCAGGTCGCGCGCTTGTCGCCTTCGACCAGAAAGGCCCAGACCCGCTCGATCGGCCCCGGCAGCAGCCGCTCGAAGCGCACCGCGCCGCTTTCCAGAACCACGCCATACTCACCTGTCGCCACTGTCATCACTCGCTCCATCGGCTTCTGCGGCTTTCGCCAGTTGCTCTTCCAGCAGGTCGAGATGCGGGTTCCAGAAACCGCGCACCTTGCGGACCCATGCATCGAATTCGTCGAGCCCGGCCGGATCGAGCCGGTAGATCCGGCGCTGGCCTGCGACCTCGACCGTGACCAGCCCGGCCTCGCGCAACACCTTGAGATGCTGCGAGATAGCCGGCGAGCTCACGCTGAACCGCGCCGTGATCTCGCCGGCGGCCAGCGCCTGCGCCCCCAGCATCTCGACGATGCGGCGGCGGGTCGGGTCGGACAAAGCGAGGAAG
>JAKFWE010000230.1 GCA_021732895.1 Allobosea sp.
GTTCTTACTCTAGCCGCAGTTTGTGACAGGCGTCAGTGGCAGATGTGAACGGACGTGCTTTTTTGGCCTGCCCGCCTCAGCGCATGGAGGGCCCGAACATCCATGCCGCGGCGGCCTGATCGAGCACCTTGACCTGAGCGGGATCGATGGCTTGGGGCGCGCCTTTGTAGCGGACCACGAGATAGGTCATGTCGTCGTGCTGCGGGGCCTTGCCGACGAAGTTGCTGACGGCGTCGGTGACGTTTGAGACGACGATGTCGAGCGACTGCTGGTGGCTCTCCGAAAGCGAGGCGAGCAGGCGCTCGACGGTGAACTCGCGGCCCTGCTCGTCCATCGCCTCCGAGATCCCGTCGGTGTAGAGGAACAGCGTGTCGCCGGCGTGCAGCCGCGCCTCGCCCTGCTGGTAGGTGAGGCCCGCCATGATGCCCATCGCCATGCCGCCGGTTTGCGGCAGCTCGACGACCTCGCCGTCCTCCCGCACGACGACCGGAGGGTTGTGGCCGCCATTGGCGTAGCTCAGCACGCCGGTGCGCAGGTTGAGGATGCCGTAGAAGACCGTGACGAACATCTCCAGCGGGTTCTGGTCGCACAGGATGGTGTTGGTTTCGGCGAGGCATTCGCCGGCCGATCGGCGCTCGCGCGCGCTCGATTGCAGAACGGTGCGCGCGATCGCCATGAAGAAGGCGGCCGGCACGCCCTTGCCCGAGACGTCGGCGATGACGAGGCCGATCTCGTCCTCGCCGATGATGAAGAAGTCGTAGAAATCGCCGCCGAGCTCGCGCGCCGGGCGCATGATGGCGCGGCCGGAATAGCTCGGATGCGAGGGCATGCGCTGCGGCAGCATGGCCCCCTGCAGCGAGCGGGCGATGTCGAGCTCGGTCTCCATCCGGTGCTGTGATTTCTCCAGCAGCGTGTTCTTGGCCTCGAGGTCGTGCGTCCGGGCCTGGACCTCCGCCTCGAGTTCCTCCTGCCGGCGCTGAACATCGACCGCCATCTTCTGGAAAACGCGCGCGAGCGAGCCGAGTTCGTTGTGCTGGCTGGCGACCCCCTCGATCGTTTCCGGCCTGAATTTGCGGCGCTCGACATCGCGGGCGGCGAAGGTCAGCGCGGTGATCGGCGAGGCGATCTGGCCGGCCACGACGAAGGCGAGGTAGATCAGGAACGGCATGCCGGCGGCGACCCCGAGCGCGACCATGGTCGTGTTGCTCTGCGTCTGCTCCAGCGCGGCGAGTTCATCCGCCGCCAGCTTGTCGACGAAGGTGGTCAGCGTCGACAGGGAGACGCGCATCGCCGATTCCAGGATGCCGTCCTCCTCGACGAGTTGCGCCAGCTTGACCCGGTCGAGCTTGGCGGCGCCTTGGTCGTCGATCGCCTGCAGCTGCTTGAAGATGTCCTGCGACACCTGACGCGATTGGTCGAGCCTGTCGATCAGCGCGGTCACCGCCGCGCGGACCCCCTCATTCGTGATCGAGCGAAACACGTCGATCGAGGTATCGGCGATCTTCTGATCGATGGCGTCGAACTCGCCGGCCGCCCGCATCACCGAGTCGCGCGACGACTCCGGCGAAACGCCGTGGACCAGAACGCGGCTCTGTTCGAACAGCACGACGAGCGTCGAGACGTTCTTGTTGACCTGCAGGGCGTTGTCGAAAATCGAATGGCTGGCGCGCGACATCGCGGCGACGCCGTAGACCGCCACCGACGCGACCAGCGCAGCGATGAAGACGCCCAGTGCGACCAGGCCGTAGAGCTTGCGCTTGACCGTCATTTTCACCGAACACCCCTGCGAGAACCGTGCTGGCGCGGCTGGAGCCGCAGCCTTCGCGCGTCACTGAACATACTGGCATGCCTCGCCGCGCGATGTCGCGGACGAAGCCGCGCAGGCCGCTATCTGACGGAAACGGTCAGATGCATAGAGGGATGGATCGCGCAGCGGACCTCGACGCTACCGGCCATGGGAAACGTCACCTTGGTGCGGGTGCCCGGCCGCTGCGCCTTGAGATCGAAATTGTTGACCGGGCTCTCGGAGAAGACGTTGTGCGTACCGGTGTCGTCGTTCACGAAGACGACCTCGTCGCCGACCTTGACGTTCAGGGTGGCGGGGGTGAATTTCTGGCCCTTCTGCGTGACCACGTGCTCTTCCGCCAGCAACGGCGTCGCCGCCGCGGCGAGGAGCATGACCGAAGATGCGAAAATCCTGATCATCGGACCTGCTCCGTTTCAGCGGCGTTTTCGGCGCGCGAAGCGCCCGGGCCCGGCGAGAGCGCGCGCATGAAGGCGACGAGATCGCTCTTCTCCTGGGCGTCGAGACCAAGCGGAAACATGTCGGGCGAGAGGCTCGGCCGGCGCGCGCCGCCACGGTCGTAATGCTCCACCACCGCCTCGAGCGTCTTGATCGAACCGTCATGCATGTAGGGCGGCCGTTCGGCCACGCCGCGCAGCGTGGGCGTCTTGAACGCGAAGGCCATGACCGCGATCTGCGGCTTCTGGCGGCCGCGTCCCGGATCGGAGAGGCTGGCGCGCAACCCGATGTCGCGGAACCCGTCATCGGTGAAGCGCCAGGTCGAATGGCAGGTCACGCAGTTGGCCTTGCCGTTGAACAGCTGGAAGCCCCGCAGCTCGGCCGGCGAGAGCGCCTTGTCGGCTCCGGCGACCCAGCGGTCGAAGCGGGTCGGCGGGGACCGCAGGGTCCTCATGTAGGCCGCCAACGCGTCGGAAACCGATTCTGGCGTGACGCCGCCGTCGGAATAGGCGGCTCCGAAGGCCGCGACGAAATCCGGCTTGCCTTTCAGGCGATCGACCATCTCGTCCAGCGAGAGCCCCATGATGTCGGGGGAGGCGATCGGGCCGCGCACCATGCCCTCGAGGGAGTCGAACGTGCCGTCCCAGAGAAAGGCGCTCGACCAGGCGACGTCGTAGAGCGTCTGGGTGCGCCGGCGCATCGGGAAGCCATTATCGGCGATCGGCTTCGTCACCAGATCGGCCCAGGCCGCGTCGCGCATATGGCAACTGGCGCAGGACAGGCCCCGGCCCTTGGAGAGCTCCTTGCTGTTGTAGAGTTTCTCGCCCAAGGCGAGGACGGCCGGCGAGGCCAGGGCGCCGGCCGGCAGCGCGGCAGGGCGGCGGTAGGCGGCGCGCAGGGCGGCCACGGTCGGCCGGCGCGCCAGAGCCGCCTCGCGCTGCTCCCGAGCCTCCGCCGACAGGCTGGCGAGCGAAACGTCGTCGGTCGGCGCGCCGCCGACGAGTTCGACCGTGGAGCAGCCGGAGATCAGCGCCAGCAGCCCCAGAGACGCCGCCGCGGCGAACAGGCGCGACGCGCCCGACCTGACCGCCGCGATGTGGTGAGCCGTGTCCTTCATGACCGTTGCGCCATCCCCATCCGCGTCAAGCCAGACTTCCGTAAATCAGGCCGTGCAAGCCGTAATACATCAGAAAGAACAGGATCAGAAACCCCAGATAGGTCAATGACTGCTCGAAGCCGCCGATCCAGTGCGAGGGAATGCGGTTCTGCACGACGCGATTGACGTGCGTCGGCCCCTCGATGATGGCGATCGCGAGCGAGGCGATGATCATCGCATGTCCCACGGCGTCGATCTTGCCGAAATCGATGATGGCGGCGAGAAAAACGATGAGCAGGAACAGCGCGCTCAACCTCAGGCTGGCGCGTCCGTAAAGCAGCAGGAACGCGGTGACGAACTCCACGAAGCCGGCCAACACCATGTAGGTGCGATGGTCGATTCCGAAGGTGATGCGGTTGTGTTGCGCCAGCAGCGGCATGGTCCAGGCCCAGAACGCCCATTTTTCGACCGAGGCCCAGAGCAGCGTCTGCGCCATGGCGACATACAGGATCGACAGCGCATAGGGACGAAGCCGCTCGATGCCTCTGGAGATGATGATCATATAGGCGGCGATGCCGAGAAAGAGCGGATAGTCCATCAGATGGAACACGCCGTACTCGGCGATCGCGACGGCGTAGAGGATGATGATGCCGACGCCGGCGATCCATGCCGTGCTCCAGGACAGGGTGCTGATCGCGAGCAGAAGCTGGAACCATGAAACGGCCGGGTTGCCGGTCTTCAGCTCGGGCGTCAGCAGCACGCCGCCAAGGAGCCACAGGCAGAGCATGAAGGCGCCCAGCGTCACCCGCATGATGTCTGGCGTCTGCGGCTTCCATGGCTCGAACCAGCGCTCGATCGCCGACCGCGGCAACGCGCCGGCGATCATCCTGTCGCCGACATGGATCAGCATCATCGCCAGCATGCTGCTCAGCAGCAGAAGCGGAAACGGATCGGTCAGCACGTCGGGCAGCGTCGCCGGCGCGCCGGCGACGTTGAAGGGCGCGAACCATTTGACATGCGCCTGCGCCGGTTGCGCCGACGACGCCAGCGCGAAAGTCAGCCAAGCCCGTCCCGCCAAACCGGCGCGGCCGTTCCTCCATGGCAGCCCCATCAGCTCTGGTCCACCGCGCCTGGCCCGCAGATGGCCGGAGAGGTCCAGTCGGCCAGAGCGCGGCGACGCAACTCCGCTTCCGGCCACCAGGCCGCGATATAGGAGATCAGGGTGACGATCTCGCTCTCCGACAGCGTTCCGCCGAAGGCCGGCATGGTGACGCGCCCGTCGCGGCCGCGCGCGCCGAACGCCACCCGCCGGTAGAGTTCGAGATCGCTATGCCGCGCGGCGTGGCCGGTCTCGTTCAGCGCCGGCGGCAATTCGGGATCGGTCCGCCATCCCGGAGCGCCGGACAGGAAACGCCCGTGGCAGGCGCTGCAATGCTGGCCGTAGAGCGCAAATCCGGCCTCGAGCCGGGCATGGGACAAGGGTTCGATCAGCTTGACTTCAGCCTGGCGGAGACGGTTGCCCCATAGCAGCGCAGCGGCAGCCACGAAGCAGATCAGCGCGCCAAGGGTCATGGCGGCGGCCCATGGCGGCGCAGCACCGCGCGTCTCGACCGTCCCCGCCACGCCCAGTTCCGACACCTGCTGCTCTCACTGACTACCCGGCCGGACGCGTCGATAGAGGTCGCCGATCGCCGCGATCGCGGGCGCCGCGCAGGCGCTCCGGATCGAGCTTGGCAGATAGCATCCCAAGGTAACCGTTATGTTGCAATGGGCTTGCCAACGCCGGTCCACATCCTGCGACAAATCGCTGCGACAGCCTGTGGAGGCGGGAGCGACCTTTGCGGAAGGCGCCGCCCCGCGACAGCGCCATTGCCCGGTCGTCACGGCCGCTCTATCGCTTTCAGGCGGCCATCTGACAAAGCGCCGGCGGGGACCAAGGGCTGGAATCGGGAGCGCCATGTCGGATCGCAGAAACATCGGCCGCTTCGACCACATCGTCATCGGCGCCGGTTCCGCCGGCTGCGTGCTCGGCGCGCGGCTTTCGGCCGATCCGCGCCGCAAGGTCCTGATGCTCGAGGCCGGCGGTCAGGACGACTGGATCTGGTTCCACATCCCGGTCGGCTACCTCTTCGCCATCGGCGATCCGCGCGCCGACTGGCTGTTCAGGACCGAGCCGCAGCCGGGCCTCGGCGGCCGCGCGCTAGCGTTTCCGCGCGGAAAGGTCGTCGGCGGCTGCTCCTCGATCAACGCCATGATCTACATGCGCGGGCAGAGCGCCGACTACGATGGCTGGCGCCAGCGCGGCCTGACCGGCTGGGGCTGGGACGACGTGCTGCCGTTCTTC
>JAKFWE010000318.1 GCA_021732895.1 Allobosea sp.
CTGCTCTGGGCCACGCAGTTCCTCATCCTCGCCTTCGGCCTCGCCTGGCTCGGCCGCAAGGTCCAGGGCATGCGGAGCCCGGCCTCGGCCGGGCCGCTTTCGGAAGCGGAGCGCCGCCGGATCGAGCAGCTCATGCATGACAAGATCATGGACGACCGGCGCCGCTGACCGCCGACGCCCCGGCGCTTTCGCACAACCTTACGAAATCGTCATGCGCGGGCCAAATCCGCGTAAGGCGGGCGCCGCCATGGTGCCTGCCATGACGCGGGGACCGCCCGCTTTCAATACGAGGTTCGCCATGACCACACCCACCACGTCGAAGTCGATCCTGCGCCGCGGCGTCGTGATCGCAGGCGTCGCCACGCTCGGGATCGGGCTCGCCGCCGGCATCGCCGATGGCGCCCTGATCTCCGCCCGCAACGCCTTCGCGCAGCCGATCCAGCTGTCGGGCGTGCAGACGCAGCTGCCGTCCTTCGCCGACGTCGTCGAGAAGGTGAAGCCCGCCGTCGTCTCCGTGCGCGTCAAGACGCGCGTCGCGGCAGCCTCAGCCGAGGACGGCGAGGGCGGTGTCCAGGGGCTGCCGCCCGGCCACCCTCTGGAGCGCTTCTTCCGTCGCTATGGCGAGGAGAATCAGCGTCCAGGTCGGCCGCAGCCGCGCCAGGGCATGTCGCAGGGCTCGGGCTTCTTCGTCAGCCAGGACGGCTATGTCGTCACCAACAACCACGTCGTCCAGAACGCGGCCGAGGTGCAGCTCGTCACCGATGACGGGAGGACCATGGACGCGAAGGTCGTCGGCACTGATCCGCGCACCGATCTGGCGCTGCTCAAGGTCGATGACGGCGCGAGCCACCCCTATGTCCTCCTCGCCAAGGGCAAGCCGCGCATCGGCGACTGGGTGATGGCGGTCGGCAATCCGTTCGGCCTCGGCGGCACGGTCACCGCCGGCATCGTCTCGGCGCAGGGGCGCGACCTGCGCTCCGGCCCCTATGACGATTACATCCAGATCGACGCGGCGGTGAATCGCGGCAATTCCGGCGGCCCGACCTTCAATCTCAAGGGCGAGGTCGTCGGCGTGAACACCGCGATCTTCTCGCCCTCGGGCGGCAATGTCGGCATCGCCTTCGCCATCCCGGCCAACACCGTCGAGACGGTCGTCGCGGCGCTGAAGGAGCATGGCTCGGTGGCGCGGGGCTTCATCGGCGTGCAGATCCAGCCGGTGACCGACGAGGTCGCCGATGCGATCGGCCTCAGGCAGGCGCGCGGCGCGCTCGTCGCCGAGGCGCAGCCCGACGGCCCCGCCGCGAAGGCCGGCATCAGGCGCGGCGACACGATCGTCGCCGTCAACGGCGAGGCGATCGCGGATGCGCGCGCCCTGACCCGCAAGATCGGCGGCTTCGCGCCCGGCACGAAGACGACGATCACGGTCTGGCGCGATGGTCGCGAGCGCGAGATCAGCTTCGAGATCGGCCGTCAGCCGGCGGCCTGAGCGGGGCGAAAGAGCCGAGAACCGGTTTCCGCGAACGCGTCGCCCGGGTTTCTGTTGAGGTTGGCCGGTCCCCCGGTATCCTGTCGCCCCCGTCGGGGAGCCAGCCTTCACTGCGGCAGGCCGGACATCGCGTCTGGCCTGCCGCTTCCGGTTTCGAGAGTGAGCCAGTTTCGAGAGTGAGCCCCGCGCCATGCGACTGCTGATCGTCGAGGACGACCCGGAGGCCGCCGCCTATCTGGTCAAGGCCTTCCGCGAGGCGGGCCACGTCGCCGACCACGCCGCCGACGGTCTCGAGGGCTACGGCATGGCCGAGGGCGGCGGCTACGACGTGCTGGTGATCGACCGCATGCTGCCTCGCCTCGACGGCCTGTCGCTGATCCGCTCGCTGCGCGAGCAGAAGGACGAGACGCCGACGCTGATCCTCTCGGCGCTGGCCCAGGTCGACGACCGCGTGAAGGGGCTGCGCGCCGGCGGCGACGACTACCTGCCCAAACCCTACGCCTTTTCCGAGTTGCTCGCCCGCGTCGAAGTGCTGGCGCGCCGGCGCGGCGCGCCCGCCTCCGAGCCCACGGTCTACAGGGTGGGCGATCTCTCGCTCGATCGGCTGGCGCATCGCGTCAGCCGCGCGGATGAGGAGATCGCGCTGCAGCCGCGCGAGTTCCGCCTGCTCGAATACCTGATGAAGCATGCCGGCCAGGTCGTCACCCGCACCATGCTGCTCGAGAATGTCTGGGACTATCATTTCGACCCGCAGACCAACGTCATCGACGTCCACGTCTCGCGGCTGCGCGCCAAGATCGACCATGGCCGGCAGTCGCTGATCCAGACCGTGCGCGGCGCGGGCTACAAGATCGGCTGAGCGCCGGCGCCGCCAGCGCCGCCAGAATTTGACAGCCTGTCATGGCCGCCCATAGTCGTCGATGCCGATCGCGCCGGGCGGCACGCGAAGCGGGGCAACCGGAAGGATCGTTCGCGTGCAGCCCCCGCAGTCGAAACCGCAGGCCGGCCCACGGCGTTTCCTGCCCAATCTGGTCCGCACGACGGCGTTCAAGCTGACGGCGATCTACCTCGTCATCTTCGCGCTGTTCGCGGGCTTCGTCCTCGGCTACGTCGCCTGGAACGCGAAGCGTCTGCTGGACGACCAGATCCGCCAGACCATCGACGCCGAAATCCGGGGCCTCGCCGAGCAGCAGCGCCTGGGCGGCATCCGGCGCCTGATCAACATCATCGAGCGGCGTTCGCGCGGGCCGGGCGCCTCGCTCTATCTCGTCGCCACCCCGGTCGGCGAAAGGCTGGCCGGCAATGTCGAGGCCCTGCCTCCGGGCGCGCTCGACAGATCCGGCGAAAGCGAGATCGAATACGCCCGCAGCAGCGACGCGCTCGACAGGCCGGGCCGCGCCCTCGTGCGGGTGTTTCTGCTGCCGGCGGGCTTTCGCCTGCTGGTCGGGCGCGATCTGGAGGAGCGCGAGCGCCTCGGCGTGGTCATCCGCCGCGCCGGCGGCTGGTCGCTCTTCCTGATCTTCGTGCTCGGCTGCCTCGCGAGCTGGTTCGTCTCGCGCCGCGTGCTCAAACGGATCGACGGCATGACCGAAACCACGCAGTCGATCATGGCCGGCGATCTCAGGGGCCGGCTGGCGGTTTCCGGCAGCGGCGACGAACTCGACCGGCTGGCGCTCGCCCTCAACGCCATGCTGGAGCGCATCGCAGACCTGCTGCTCGGCATGCAGCAGGTCTCCGACAACATCGCCCATGACCTTAAGACCCCGCTGACGCGGCTGCGCAACCGGGCGGAGGAAGCGTTGCGAACGGCGCAGTCGCCGGACGCCCTGCGCGGCGCGCTCGAAGGCTCGATCGAGGAGGCCGACAACCTGATCCGGGTCTTCAACGCGCTGCTGATGATCGCGCGGCTGGAGGCCGGCCGCATCGACGACAGCATGGTCGAGCTGGACATCTCCGAGGTCGTCTCCAGCGTCGCGGAGCTTTACGACCCGCTGGCCGAGGAGGCGGGTTTTTCTCTCGAAACGGCCTCGGCCCCCGGCCTGCGGATCGGCGGCAACCGGGAGCTGATCGGCCAGGCGCTGGCGAACCTGATCGACAACGCGCTGAAATACGGGCGGCCCACGGGCGAGGCCGCGCCTGTCGTGCGCGTCGCGGCTCGCCCGGTCGCAGGCGGCGTTGAGCTCTCGGTGGCCGATCGCGGCGCCGGCATTCCCGAACAGGACCGCGTCCGCGTGCTGGAACGGTTCGTCAGGCTCGACCGGAGCCGCAGCAAGCCGGGCTTCGGCCTCGGGCTGGCGCTGGCCGCCGGCGTCGTGCGCCTGCATCACGGGCAATTGCGGCTGGAGGACAACGAGCCGGGCCTGCGCGTCGTGATGTTCTTGCCGGCCTCGGCCGCGAGGCCTGTGGACGCGCGCGCCGCGGTGACGCCCGCCGGCTCGACAACCGCGCCCAACCCTGCTGGCCTGCCGGCGGGTTGAGCGGAGCGACGCGATGGCTGGTCTTCTGTGCGAGCGGCTTGTGTCGGCGCCGGTGCTGCCGGCCCGCGCCAGCGCCGAGAAGCTGCTCGTCCGCGAACTGATCGACCGCCTCCGCGACGAGGCGGCGGCGGAGGCCCTGCGCCTGCATTGCCGCGAGAACCAGCGCTCGGCCGCGCTGCTCGCCGGGGTGCTGGCGCATGCGCCGTTTCTGACCCATCTGATGCGCGCCGACCCGCATGGCCTGCTCGCGACGCTGACCACGCCGCCGGAAGCGCGCCGCGACGCGCTTCTGGCGGCGATCGCCGCGGAGGCCGCGTCAGCGGAGACCCCCGCGCTGATGAGCGCGCTGCGCCGCGCCCGCAACGCCATGGCGCTGCTCGTCGCGCTGGCCGATCTCGGCGGCGTCTGGGACGTCGAGACGGTAACGGGAGCGCTGACCGCGATGGCCGACGCCGCCGTCCGGCTGGCCTGCGACCACGCCTTGCGCCAGGCCGCGGCGCTGGGCCGGATCCGGCTCGGGGACGAGGCGTCTCCGGGCGTCGGCTCGGGGCTGGTCGTGCTGGCTCTGGGCAAGCACGGGGCGGGCGAGCTGAACTATTCCTCCGACATCGACATCGTCGTCTTCTTCGATCCCGGCGCGGCCGAGGCGGCGGGCGTCGCCGAACCGTCGAGCTTCTTCGTCAAGCTGACGCAGCAGATCGCGCGCATCATCCAGGAGCGCACGCCAGACGGCTACGTCTTCCGCGTCGATCTGCGCCTGCGCCCCGATCCCGCCTCGACGCATGTCGCCGTCGCCCTGCCGAGCGCCTACGCTTACTACGAGACGGTCGGCCAGAACTGGGAACGGGCCGCGATGATCAAGGCGCGGCCGATCGCAGGCGACATCGGGCTCGGCGAGCGCTTCATCGCCGATCTCGCGCCCTTCATCTGGCGCAAATACTTCGATTTCGCCACGATCGCCGACATTCATGCGATGAAGCGCCAAATCCATGCGGTGAAGGGCCATGACGTCGTCGCCGTGGCCGGCCACAACGTCAAGCTCGGGCGCGGCGGCATCCGCGAGGTCGAGTTCTTCGTCCAGACGCAGCAGCTCGTCTTCGGCGGCCGGCGCCCGGCGCTGCGCGGCCCGCGCACGGTGGAGATGCTGGCGGCGCTGACGCAGGAAGGCTGGATCACGCCGCAGGCGCGCGACGAGCTCGCCGAATCCTACCGTTTCCTGCGCGGCGTCGAGCACCGCCTGCAGATGCGCCATGACGAGCAGACCCAGACCCTGCCGGCTCAGGCCGCCGACCTGGAGGCCTTCGCGCGTTTCTGCGGCTACTCGTCGAAGGCGGCTTTCGGCAAGGCGCTGACCGGCCACGCCAGCCGCGTCGAAGGCCATTACGCGCTGCTCTTCGAGGACGGGCCGAGCCTTGCGAGCAAGGCCGGCACGCTGAGCTTCACCGGTTCGGAGCTCGACCCCGCGACGCTGGCGACGCTGGGCAAGCTCGGCTTCCGCGACGGCAAGGCCGCCGCCGAGACGGTGCGCGGCTGGCATTTCGGCCGCCGCGCCGCCGTGACCAGCGCCCGCGCCCGCGAGGTTTTGACGGAACTGACGCCGGCGCTGCTGGTCGCGCTCGGGCGGACGGCCGATCCCGACGGCGCGCTCGCCCATCTCGACAACGCCTTCGTGCGCATGCCCGCGGCGGTCGAGTTGCTGACGCTGCTGCGCTCGCGGGA
>JAKFWE010000015.1 GCA_021732895.1 Allobosea sp.
CCTAGATCAGCGAGAGATCGTCTGGCTTCCCGTCGCGCGCGGCGGTCAGCAGCTCTGGTTTGCTCTCGGGGAGTGCCGGAGCGGTCACGTTTTTCGCGGCGGCGTCGGGCTCGCCAGCGGCAGGCGCTGCCGTGGCGCTCGTGGCGTCGGCGGGCTTGGCCGATTCCTTGACGGCGGCGGCCGAAACCTTGCCGTTGGCCGCGGGCGTATCCTGCGACGCGCTCGAAGGCTGCCCCGCCCCGGACGGCTTCGGCCGACCGGCGGCGGCCGTTTTCGTCGCAGGCTTGGCCTCGACGGCGGCCGGCGTCGCCTCGGCGGCTTTCACGGCGGCTTCGGCGGCAGCTTTCGCGGCAGCCGCCTCCGCCGCGGCCTTGCGCTGGTCGGCGATGCGCGCCTGCCAGTCGCCCGCGCCGACTGCCGTGCCGTCATAAAGCGCCGCATCCTTCAACGTCTCGCCGCCGCCGAGCGGCTCCGAGCAGGAGCGCTCGACCTGCGGGCCGGGCTTCGTCGGCCTGCCATGGCGCAGATCGTCGAGCAGCGCGCGGAAATTCTCGGGCGTCAGGTCTTCGTAATAGTCAAAATTGATCTGCGCCATCGGCGCATTGCAGCACGCGCCGAGGCATTCCACCTCGAGCCAGGACAGCTTTCCGTCTGCGGAAACGGTCGATTGCGGGCCGATGACCTCCTCGCAGACTTTCCGGATCGCCTCCGCGCCGCGAAGCGCGCAGGGCGTCGTGCCGCAAAGCTGGATGAAATGCTCGCCGACCGGCTGCAGGTTGAACATGGTGTAGAAGGTCGCGATCTCCATGACGCGCATCGGCGCCATGTCGAGCTTCTTCGCCACCGCCTCGATCGCGGCGCGCGGCAGCCAGCCGTGGTGCTGTTCCTGCGCCTTCCACAGCAGCGGGATCACGGCCGAGGCCTGCCGGCCTGTCGGGTATTTGGCGATCTGCCGATCGGCCCAGTTCTCGTTCGCCGCGTCAAAAGCGAAGGAGGCGGGCTGGACGTGATCGGGGGCGAGACGACGGACGGACATATCAGTTCTCTCTCGACGTCATGCTCGGGCTTGTCCCGAGCATCCACGCCTTCGCAACATCGGCCACGCTCAAGACGTGGATGGTCGGCACGAGGCCGACCATGACGGAAAGCGCCCTCACCGGTCGACCTCCCCGAACACGATGTCGAGCGAGCCGAGAATCGCGCTGACATCCGCCAGCATGTGCTTGCGGCACATGAAGTCCATGGCCTGGAGATGGGCGAAGCCCGGCGCCTTGATCTTGCAGCGATAGGGCTTGTTGGTGCCGTCGGAGACGAGATAGACGCCAAACTCGCCCTTTGGCGCCTCGACCGCCGCATAGACCTCGCCGGCCGGCACCTTGTAGCCCTCGGTATAGAGCTTGAAATGGTGGATCAGCGCCTCCATCGAGCGCTTCATCTCGCCCCGCTTGGGCGGCACCATCTTGCCGTCGAGCGAGGAGATCGGCCCGCCGCCCTCCGGGGCCAGCAGCTTCTCGCAAGCCTGCTTCATGATGCGCACGGACTGGCGCATCTCCTCCATGCGGATGTGGTAGCGATCGTAGCAGTCGCCGTTCCTGCCGACGGGGATGTCGAATTCCATCTCCTCGTAGCACTCGTAGGGCTGCGACTTGCGCAGATCCCAGGCCGCGCCCGAGCCGCGCACCATCACGCCCGAAAATCCCCATTTCCAGCAGGTTTCGAGATCGACCACCCCGATGTCGACATTGCGCTGCTTGAAGATGCGGTTGTCGGTCAGCAGCGTCTCGAGGTCGTCGCAGACCTTGAGGAACGGGTCGCACCATTCGGCGATGTCGTGGATCAGCGAGAGCGGCAGGTCCTGATGCACGCCGCCGGGCCTGACATAGGCCGCGTGCATGCGCGCGCCGCAGGCCCGCTCATAGAAGATCATCAGCTTTTCGCGCTCCTCGAAACCCCAGAGCGGCGGCGTCAGCGCGCCGACATCCATCGCCTGCGTGGTGACGTTGAGGATGTGCGAGAGGATGCGGCCGATCTCGGAATAGAGCACGCGGATGAGCTGGCCCCGGCGCGGCACGGTGACGCCCATCAGCTTCTCGACCGCGAGCGAATAGGCATGCTCCTGGTTCATCGGCGCGACATAGTCGAGCCGGTCGAAATAGGGCAGCGCCTGCAGATAGGTCTTGGCCTCGATCAGCTTTTCCGTGCCACGATGCAGCAGGCCGATATGCGGATCGACGCGCTCGACCACCTCGCCGTCGAGTTCCAGAACGAGCCGCAGCACGCCGTGCGCCGCCGGGTGCTGGGGGCCGAAATTGATCGAGAAGTTGCGGATGTTGTGTTCGGTCATGTCCGGCTCCGCTCAGGCCGTCTTCGCTTTTTCGTCGCCCGGCAGGACGTATTCCGTCCCTTCCCAGGGCGAGAGAAAGTCGAAATTCCTGAACTCCTGGTTCAGCTTGACCGGCTCGTAGACGACACGCTTCTGCTCGTCGTCGTAGCGGACCTCGACGAAGCCGGTCAGCGGGAAGTCCTTGCGCAGCGGATAGCCCTCGAAACCGTAGTCGGTGAGGATGCGGCGCAGATCCGGGTGGCCCGAGAACAGGATGCCGTAGAAGTCGTAGGCCTCGCGCTCGTACCAGTTCGCCGCCGGAAACACCGCGATCACCGAGGGAACGGGCGTCGCCTCGTCGGTCTGGACCTTGACCCGGATGCGCCGGTTATGGTGCGGCGCCAGCAAATGGTAGATGACGTCGAAGCGCTTCTCGCGGCCGGGATAATCGGCGCCGGCGATGTCGGTGAAATTGACGAAGCGGAAGCGCGGCTCGGCATAGAGTGTGCGCAGCACCTCGACGATCGAAGAGGCCTCCGCATGGATCGTCAACTCGTCATAGGCGACGACGGCATCCGTGACCGCGCGGGGCAGCGCGGCCTTGATCTCTTCGCCGAGGGCGATAAGCGCATCGCTCATTTATGCGCCTCCAGTTCGCGGACCTTGGCCTCTAAGGCTTCGCTCGGTTCCTCGAACTCGCCGGTGACGAGTTTGCTCATCAGCGTGTCCGCAGTCAGAGCATGTCGAAGAGATTCGATATGCCCCTCGATTTTCGTCAGACGCTTGTCGACGAGATCGAAGCAAACGGAATGCTGGTCGAGGCGAGCCACAAGGTCGGCCCGCATCTCGCGTAGCGTCGGAACAATCATGTCCACAGGTTCAGCCATGCCTCACCTCTCGATCGTGCCGGTGCGGCGGATTTTCTTCTGCAGCAGCAGCACGCCGTAGAGCAGCGCTTCGGCCGTCGGCGGGCAGCCCGGCACATAGATGTCGATCGGCACGATCCGGTCGCAGCCGCGCACCACGGAATAGCTGTAGTGGTAATAGCCGCCGCCATTGGCGCAGGAGCCCATCGAGATGACGTAGCGCGGCTCCGGCATCTGGTCGTAGACCTTGCGCAGCGCCGGGGCCATCTTGTTGGTCAGAGTGCCCGCGACGATCATCACGTCCGACTGGCGCGGGCTCGCGCGCGGCGCGAAGCCGAAGCGCTCGACGTCGTAACGCGGCATCGAAAGCTGCATCATCTCGACCGCGCAGCAGGCGAGCCCGAAGGTCATCCACATCAGCGAGCCGGTGCGCGACCAGTTGATCAGGTCGTCGGTCGCGGTGACGAGGAAGCCCTTGTCGGCGAGCTCGTTGTTCATCTCGAGGAAGAACGGGTCGCGGGCGCCGACCGGCTGGCCGTCCGGTCCCAGCAAACCTTTCGGCGCGGGCGCGACGAGCGGATCGCCGCGATCGATCGCTGTCATGGCCATGCGCTAAAACCTTCTGTTTCGGGCAATGACAAACTAGCAGGAACACCATCGCATGGCTGCGCGACAGATTGATCAGTCCCACTCCAGCGCGCCCTTGCGCCATTCGTAGACGAAGCCGACCGTCAGCACGCCGAGGAAGATCATCATCGACCAGAAGCCATACCAGCCGAGCCCGCCGAACGCGACCGCCCAGGGGAACAGGAAGGCGACCTCGAGATCGAAGATGATGAACAGGATCGCGACCAGATAGAACCGCACGTCGAACTTCATGCGGGCGTCGTCGAAGGCGTTGAAGCCGCATTCATAGGCCGAGAGCTTCTCGGGATCCGGCTTGGAATAGGCGACCGCGAAGGGCGCCACCAGCAGCGCGATGCCGATGAACGCCGAGACGCCGATGAAGATCACCAGCGGGAGGTAGTCGTTCAGGAGGGACGGAGTCTGGATGTCGGTCATGAACGGCTCCGCTTGGCGCCGCCACCGGCGCAAGCGACGGCATCGGCCCGTGTCGATTAGCCTCTGGTTTAGAACGACGCAAGGGTTTGACGCGCCGCACAATCCCGTCATCCCGCCCGTCATCCCGCGCGCGACGCCGCATGCCGAGCCGCCCGACATGCCGGCGCGGCTCCTCCTTGGCACGCTGCATCAGGCCGGGGCGGTGTCTGCCGGACCCGATTTTGCCGCATATGACGCGCTTCTCGCTGGCTGGTTCGGCGCATGCGATCCAGAATGGCGTCGAATCGGCATCTCTCGGGAATACGGATTGCGGAAAGGCCACAGATGACACAGCCAATGCGCGGTGCGCTCGCCCGGCTCGCCTTCCTGGCGGCGGCGGCCTTGCCGGGAGGCGGACCGGCGCTCGGCCAGAGCGTCGATCTGGGGCGCGCAACCTGCGCCGATTTCAGCGCCATGACGAGCAATGATCAGGCGCAGATTTCGCTCTGGCTCGCGGGCTATTTCGCCGGCGGCGCGCAGAAGCCGCTTCTGGACATCGACAAGATCGCCGCCGCGCCGGCCGAGCTGCAGCAGATCTGCGCCAAGGCGCCGCAATTGTCGCTCGTCGGCGCCGAAACACGCGCTCTCTTCGTTCCGCCGCCCGCACCCTGACCGTGCCACGCGCCCTTCTTCGTCGATCCGGCTCGCCCCCTTGGCGGCCGTCGCCGCGCGGCAGGCTCTGGTTGGCGCTGGCGGTTCTGCTGTCCGTGCCTCAGGCGATCGGACAGACCCAGTCGATGCGCGCGCCCCTGCCGCCGCAAAGGCCGTTCGACCTCGATTTGCCGCCGCCTTCGAAGAGGCCGCTCATCGTGGTTCCGCCCGCGGCGGCGCCGGCGGCGCCATCGCCGGCATCGGGGCCGGCCTCGCCTGTCGTCTCCGAACCGGACGAGGGCGAAGGTCCAGAATGGCCGAGGCTGACTCCGGGCCAGAAGGCCGGGGCCGAGCCGGCCTTCGACCCTGAGGAAAGGCCGGAGAAACCTGGAATCTCGACCGATCCGGGCACCTCGATCGCCTGCCTCCCGCCCCTGCTCAAAGGCATTCTCGACAAGATCGTCGTGCGATACGGGGCCGTGAAGGTGACCTCGACCTGGCGGCCGCCGTGGCGGGCGCGGCGCGGCTCCTATCACAAGCGCTGCGAGGCGATGGATTTTCGCGTGCCCGGCGTACGTCCGCGCGCCGTGCTGGACTTCGCGAGAAGTCTGCCCGAGGTCGGCGGCAACAAAGTCTACTGGAACGGGCTGATCCACATCGACACCGGCCCGCGCCGGCCCTGGTGAGGCCGGCGCGGGCCGGTGCAGCGATGTGCCGCCAAATCGATGCGCCCGGCGCGCCGCCTCCACGAAAAAGGGGCCGCCCGGAGGCGGCCCCTTGCAAGGGTCGGG
>JAKFWE010000311.1 GCA_021732895.1 Allobosea sp.
CAACGCCCTCGCCGCCTACGGCCTAGCTCCGCATCGGCTCGAACTGGAGATCACCGAATCGGTGATGCTCGACAAGTCGGCGCGCAACCTCGACACGCTGCGCCAGTTGCGGGAGCTCGGCGTGCGGATCGCGATGGATGATTTCGGAACCGGTTATTCGAGCCTGAGCTATCTGCGCAGCTTTCCGTTCGACAAGATCAAGATCGACCAGTCCTTCATCCGCGACCTCGCGGAGGACGTCGAGAGTCAGGCGATCGTCAAGGCCATCACGGGGCTGGGCGCGAGCTTCGGGATCACCACCACGGCCGAAGGCGTCGAGACCAGGGAGCAGTTCGACCACCTCAGCGCGCAAGGCTGCATCGAGGTGCAGGGCTATCTGTTCAGCATGCCGGTGCCCGGCGACGAGGTGTCCGAGCTCATTCGCGAGATCGAGAGCGCGAGTCCGTCCGGCGCGGGCGGCTGACGCCCAGGCGGCGCGTTCCCGGTCCAGATCGCCGCGATCGTCGCCGAAAAAACGGCATTCATCGTCGTTTAAATGAAAATTAAGGTTAATCTTCGAATCTGTCGGCACCGGAATCGTGGTGATTCCGCTGTCTCGGGTTCTCGATGACCGCCATCCGATCGGCCATTTCCGTGTTCCTCGCCGCCATGGTCGGCTGCGCCGGCGCGAGCGCCGCCGATCTGGTGCTCCGCGAGAGCTTCAGCCCATCGCCGCCGCCATCGCAGGAGCGCTTCAAGAACTGGTATCTTCACGTCGGCCCCGCCGGCCTGATCTACTCCGAAAGCGTCAAGCTCAAGGCCGGAGGCGGGCGCGTGCCCGGCGCCGATGTCCGGATTCCCGCGTCGCTGACCTTCGCCGCCGAGATCGGCTACTTCCTGAACCCGAACTTCGCCATCGGTGCCGCCTTCGGCTTCCCGCCGCTGACCAAGTTCGAGGCGCGCGGCGTGCTGACCGGGCTCGGCACGCTTGGAAAGGCTTCCGGCGGTCCGGCGGCGCTGATGGCGCAGTATCATTTCACCGGCTTCGGGCGGTTTCAGCCCTATGTCGGCGTCGGCCCCGCCATCCTCTACATCTTCAACGAAAACGACGGCACCGTGAACAACCTCAAGGTCGAGCACGCGGTCGGCGTCTCCCTGCAGGCCGGCTTCAACTACATGATCGACGAAAGCTGGGGCGTCTTCGTCGACGCCAAGAAGGTCATCCTGCGCACGCGCGGCTCGGGCTCGCTCGGCGGCGTGCCGATCAAGGCCGAAGTGACGCTCGATCCGCTGGTGCTGCAGGCTGGCGTCGGCTACCGCTTCTGAGCGGCGTCGCCCGTGTCGGGACGCCGCAGCCTCGTCGCCAGATCGGCGGCGTGCGCGACTCCTCCGACGCTCAGCCCGGCGACGACATAGCCCGCCGGCGCGTCGGCGAGGGCCAGGCGAAGCGCCGCCAGAAGCCCAAGTCCCGACAGCGCGATCAGCATGACGCTGCGCGCAGGGAGGGCATGGCTCGCGCCGCGCCCGCGGCCGAGCCAGACGAGGACCAACGCCTCGACCACGAGCACCGCCATCGCGAACTCGACGAGGCGCAGCAGCATCGCGCCTTCGTTCATCGCCGCGGCGCCATCGCGCGAGCGCGTTCCGTCACGTCCTGACGACGCCGAGCAGATGGCCGATGTCGTTGAAGAAGACCCGGACATGCGCCATGAACCGGCCGCGCACCAGCGCCTTGTTCATGTAGGAGTCCCAGGTCAGTTTCTGCACGTCGGGATCACGGCAGATCTTGACGAACTGCTCGCGCCGCCGGTCGTTGCGATACCAGATCCATTGCAGCAGACCCAGCACCCAGAAGACACGGCCATGGTCCGCCATGAAGCGCTTGCGGGCCGTGGCGAGTTTGCGCGCATCGCCGGTCGTCAACGCCAGATCGACGGCCTCGCCCGCCAGGCGGCCGCAGAGCATCGCATAGTAGATGCCCTCGCCCGATGCGGGAGCGACCACGCCGGCCGAATCGCCCGCCAGGATCACGTCTCGGCCGTTGTCCCATTTCCGCAGCGGCTTCATCGGGATCGGTGCGCCTTCGCGGCGCAGATTCTCGACGGCGTCGAGCCCCGTGTCGGCCCGCAGCCGACCGACCGCATCCTTCAGCGAGAAGCCCTTGCGGGCGCTGCCCGTGCCGATGCTGACCGTGCCGCCGTGCGGGAAGACCCAGCCATAGAAATCCGGCGAGATCGCGCCCTGATAGATCACGTCGCAGCGCCGGGAATCATACTGCGCGGCGCCGGCGGCGGGCGCGCGGACGATCTCGTGATAGGCGAAGACGAAAGGCGGGCGCTTGGCGCCCGGCATCGCCGCCCGCGCCAGATTCGAGATCGCTCCGTCGGCCCCGATCACCATGCGCGCACGCACGCCGACGAGCCGGCCCTCGCCCTTGCGCCTGAAATGAACCCGCGCCACGCCATCGGCGTCGCGGCTGAAATCCTCGAAGGTCGCGGTCTCGCGGCGAACGCCCGAATCCGCCGCGCGGACGCGCAGGAACTCGTCGAAGTGCTCGCGATCGACCATGCCGACATAGCCGTCCTCGATCGGCATGTCGACGCCGGCGCGAGAGGGCGCCACCATCCGCGCAGAGGTCACGCGCGCAACGATCTGGCTCGCCGGGATCGCGAAATCGCGAATGGCCACTGGCGGGATCGCACCGCCGCAGGGCTTGATACGGCCGCCCCGGTCGAGCAGCAGCACGGAGCGCCCCGCCCTGGCGAGGTCGGTCGCGGCGGTTGCGCCCGCCGGTCCGCCGCCGACGACGACGACGTCGTAGTCGGCGCCGGTCTCGATCGTCTCACGCATCGGCGTCACCCTCCGTTCGGCTGTGCGACCAGCCCCGTTCGACCTGCCTCGCCGACACGCGCGTCACGCACCGCGACCTGGCGCGAGACGGCCGCCGCGAGCCCGGCCGACACCAGGAACAGGGCAGCCTCGGCGGTGAAGACGGCGGCATAGGCGGCGGCGGGCGACGAGACGAACTGGCGGGCGAGATCGGTCGCGCCCGCGCCGACGAGTCCGCCGAAGCCGAAGGCGACGCCCTGCGCGGCGCCCCAAAGCCCCATGCGCACGCCTTGCCGCTCGGCGGCGCCCTCGCCGACCATCCGCATCATCGCGCCGATCGCCGCGACCGCGTAGGCGCCGTTGGCGACGCCGAGCCCGAAGACGACCGCGCGCAGCGGAAAGCCCGGCCCGGCGAAGGCGGAAACCGAAAGCGCCGCCAGCGCAACCGCGGAGGCGACGCAGCCGCCGACCGCCCAGAGCCGCAGCGAACCGGCCCTGGAGCCAGCGAAGGTGGTGACCAGCGCGACCAGAATCATGCCGGCGAGCACGCCGCCGTTCTGAACGCCCGACAGCCTGGTGCTCTCGCCGGGCGTATAGCCGAAGACCGTGCCGGCGAAGGGCTCGAGGATGAGGTCCTGCGCGCTGTAGGCGATCATCGAGACGAAAACGAAAATCGCGAAGAGGCGGGCCTGCGGCTCGGCCCAGACCTCCGCCAGCGCGATGCGAAACGACGTGGCGGGGCGCGGCTCGGCGCGATCGGCCGGCGCAGGCGAGGCGGCCTCGACGCCGGCGACGGCCAGCATGGTGACGATGACGGCCAGCGCGCTGACGACCGCCGCGATCGTCACCAGACGTCCGGTCGAGAACGGATCGAGCCAATGCCCGGCCGTCGCGGCCGTGACGATGAAGCCCGCGATCATCATCACCCAGACCACGGTCGCGGCCGCAGGCCTGCGCGCGTCGGCGACCCGGCGCGAGAGCAGCACGAGCAGGCAGGTGCCGCTGGCGCCGACGCCGCTCCCGATCATCAGGAACGAGAGCACGGCGAGCCCGATGCCGGCCCAGAGCCGCGTCTCCATCAGCGCGACGCTCAGCGCGGCGCCGAAACCGCCCAGCGCCAGCACCGCCATGCCGCCGACGATCCACGGCGTCAGCCGACCGCCGACGTCAGATCCGTGGCCCCAGCGCGGCCGCAGCACCTGCACCACATAGTGCAGCGCGACAAGCAGGCCGGGCAGGATCGCCGGCAGGGCGAGCTCCACCACCATGACCCGGTTGATCGTCGATGTCGTCAGAACCACCACCGATCCCAGCGCGGTCTGCACCAGGCCGAGCCTGACGATGCCGGGCCAGCCGAGCGGGGCCTGCATCACGCGCCTCCACCGGCGAGGCTGCGCAGCGCGAAGGCGCTGGCGAGCATGCCGAGAACATACAGCGTCGTGCCGGTGGCGTTGTACCAGGCGGCGCGTTCACGGGGGGCGCCGAGCAGCCTTCGCATCAGGACGAACTGCGCGCCGAGCAGGACGCAGATGATCGCCGCGTGCACCGGCAGGCCCCAGGCGGCGAGCAGGGCGATCACGACGAGCTGGGGCGCCGCCATGAACCAGCAGGCGACGCGGGCGGCGCGATCGACGCCGAGCTGCACGGGCAGCGACACGATTCCCATCTGGCGGTCGCCCTCGACCGACTTGAAGTCGTTGAGCGTCATGATGCCATGAGCGCCCAATCCGTAGAGCAGCGCGACGCCGAGCACGCGGCCGTCGGGAACGCCGCCCAGGAGTGCGGCGGCGCCGGTGAACCAGGGCAGGCTCTCATAGCAGAAGCCGCAGGCCGCCGCGCCCAGCCAGCCGTTCTGCTTCAGGCGCAGGGGCGGAGCGCTGTAGATCCAGGCCAGCGTCAGGCCGGCGACGGCCGCGGCCAGAACCGCCTGGCCGAGCAGGGCCGCGACCGCCAGCGAGACCCCCGTCCAGACGACCGCGATGTAGAGCCCCCAGCGGCCGGGAATGCGCCCTGACGGGATCGGGCGGCCGGGCTCGTTGATGGCGTCGACGTGACGGTCGTACCAGTCATTGGCGGCCTGGCTCGTGCCGCAGACCAGCGGACCCGCGAGCAGGATGCCGAGAATGATCGCAGGGACATGGTCCGCCAGCGGCTGGCCCGATGAGATGACGCCGCAGGCATAGGCCCACATCGGCGCGAACCAGGTGATCGGCTTCAGCAGTTCGAGCGCCGCGGCGGGCGACGGGCGGGTGACGATCGCTGCCGGAAGGCTGAATTGCGTCATGCCGGGAGGCTAGCCCGGCGCGCCGAAAAGCGTCAACAAAAATTGACAGCTTTCCGCCAGAATGTGTCAGTGAAACCTTACGATGCCAGCGTCCTGCGCGCCACGCGCAGAGACTGCGTCGCCGCCGTCAGTTCAGTTCGCCCGGCTCGTCGTCATCGTCGAGTTCGCCCAGCCCGTAGCGGCGCAGCTTGGCGTAGAAGCTCTGGCGGCTGAGGCCCAGCATCTGGGCGGCCGAGGCGCGGTTGTCCTTGCTGAGCTCCAGCGCCGCCTCGATGCAAAGCTTCTCGATGACATCCGTGGTCTCGCGCACCAGATCGCGCAGCGACACCCTGCCGACGAGCTCCGTCAGATGCTCGACCGAGCGCGGCAGCGAGCGGCCGCGATGACCCTCCAGCGCGGTGCGAACGCAGAGGCTGCGAATGACGAAGCCGTAGGCCGGGGTTTAGCCGGTCAGCGCCGGCACGGCCGAAATCTCGACCTCCTCGACGCTGCCGAAAGCGCCGCGGATGATCGTCGTGAAATTGCGCACGACGCCGTGCTCGGTCAGCGTCACCATCAGCAGCGGCAGATC
>JAKFWE010000454.1 GCA_021732895.1 Allobosea sp.
GGCTAGACCGTGTTCGCGGCGCTCGGCGTCGATGCCGTCGCGGCCGCGAAGGGCCGCCGCGCCCTGCTGCGCCCCTGCCTCGACTGGAGCGAGCGCCGGCCGCATCTCGCCGGCTCGCTCGCCGCCGCGCTCGCCTGCCGCTGCTTCGAGACGGGGTGGGTTTCACGCCGCAAGGACAGCCGCGCCGTCATCCTGACCGGGAGCGGCGCGGCCGCGCTGGCCTCGGCGCTGCCCGGCTTCGTCTGCGACAGGCCAGAGCCGCTCAGCCCGCCCGTTCGAGAGCCTGCGCCAGCCGTCGCTTGACCTCGTCCTTCACCGGCTCGGAGGCGTCGAGGATCGCCTGCGCCTTGAAGAAATCGAGCCCGCCGACGCCATCGACGCCGGCGCGGATCAGGATGTCGGGCGGCTGGCGCTCGATCATGCGCTGCACCAGCGTGCGGCTGAGGATCTGCGACACGCCGAGCATCGCCTCCAGCGGGCCCGGTATGCGCGTGTCGCTCACGGTCGCCGGCGCGCTGGTGTCCACCGCCAGCACGATCCGGCCCGGCGCGAGCAGCGCCTCGTAGGGCAGCGGGTTGATCGCGGCCCCGTCGATCAGTACGCGGCCGTCGAGGACGATGGGCCGCACGAGGCCGGGGATCGCCAGCGAGGCGGCGACCGCCGGCGTCAGCGGCCCGCTCGACAGCGAGCACTCGGCATGGAGATGGTAGTCGGTCGCCATCGCCGAAAACGGGATGGCCAGGTCCTCGAAGCGGTCGGGCACGGCTTCCGGCCAGAACAGGTCGAGCATGCGCTCGCCGTCGATCAGCACCGGGTTGCCCAGCCCGCGCATCAGGTCGGTGAACTTGCCGACCCGTGCATCCAGCAGGCGGGCGATGACACGCGCCCGGTCCCTGAAGCTCGCCTCGACATGGTCGCGCAGGTCGCGGCCCGACAGACCGGCGGCATAGGCCGCGCCGATGATCGCGCCGATCGAGCAGCCGGCGATCAGCGCCGGCCTGACGCCGAGTTCGTCGAGCGCCTCCAGAACCGGGACATGGCTCAGCCCCCGCGCCCCGCCGGCCCCGAGCACGAGGGCGAGCGCGGGGCCGGCGCGTTTCGTCGCTGCGAGGGCGCGGCGTTGCGGCATCGGGCGAAATTGCGCGCTGCTGCGCGCTCAGGCAACCGGGCCGGCGAGAAAGGGCGCGAGCGCGGCCAGCGTCGCGGCCGGGTTCTCCTCCGGCAGGAAGTGGCCGCTGTCGATCGCCTGCCCGGCGGCCTGCGGCGCGAAGCTCGCCCGCCAGAGATCGAGCGGGCTGGCGCCTTTCGCCGGGATGCCCGCATCGCCCCACAGGATCAGCGTCGGGCACAGGATCGTCTTGCCGGCGGCGCGGTCCTGCGCGTCATGCCCGGGATCGGTCGTCGCGCCGGCGCGATAATCCTCGCAAGCCGCATGGGTGCGCGCCGGATCGCCGAAGGATTCGCCGTAGGCCGCCAGCGCCAGCGGGTGGAAGGCGTCGAGATTCTTCGCCTTGGTCCAGCCGGCCAGGCAGGTCTTCTGCCAGCCGAGAGGATCGGATTTCAGCAGCGACTCGGGGACCGGCTCCGGTTGCGCCAGGAAGGTCCAGTGGTAGACCTGCAGCGCCCGCGCCGCGTTCATGCCCTCCCACATCGCGATGGTCGGCATGATGTCGAGCAGCGCCAGCCGTTCGACCCGTCCGGGATGGTCCAGCGCCAGCCGATAGGCGACGCGCGCGCCGCGATCATGGCCGACGACGCCGAACCGGACATGGCCGAGCGCCCGCATCGCGGCGACGACGTCCTCGCCCATGGCGCGCTTGGAATAGGTCTCCCTGCCGCCATCGCCATGGGGCGCGGACGACCAGCCATAGCCGCGCAGGTCGAGGCAGACGACAGTATGCGTCTTCGCCAGTTCCGGCGCCATCGCATGCCACTGCGCATGGGTCTGCGGGAAGCCGTGGATCAGCACGACGGGCGGCCCCTCGCCGCCGACGCGCGCGAAGACCTTTCCGGCCGGACCGTCGATCCAGTGGCCCTTGAAGCCGGGGAAGAGGGCGTCGAGATTGCTCATGGCATGGCGTCCGTCTTGACCGCCGAGACGATATCCGTCCTACCGAAATCCTCGCCCTTGTAGAGCAGGGGCGCGTTCAGGGATTTGGCCAGAGCGTAGGAGAAGCAGTCACCGAGATTGAGGCGGGCCGGATGGCGGCCTTTGCCGAAGCGGAGGAAGGCTTGGGCTGCTTCTGTGGCCTGCACAGCATCGAGGGGAGCCAGCGAAATGCCCAGGCTGTCGAGAAGCTCATGATGATCATCCGGCGATGTTCCGACGTTTCGACCTGTGACGACCATGAAGCTTTCGACGAATGTCACCATGGAACAGAGGCTGTTTGGGCTGCTGTTCAATCTGCTCTGGATCACGGCGCGATCAGGCTCATCCCGCAGAATGGCGATGATGGCCGAGCTATCGACGACAACCGTTTCGATCATCAGCTCGGCACGCCGTTCGCGTCGTATCCGATGATCTCGTCGTCCGTCAGATGCTCGTTGGCTCGCGGATAGGCTCGGATCTTTGCGAGAATTGCCTCCAGCCGTTCGCTATCCACGCTCCCGCTTCGGACCGGAGTCAAGCGCTCCAGACGTTCCTTTGCCGCGGTTTTGACGGCCTGCGTGATCGTTTCGCCAGTCCGCCTGGCCATCTCCCGGATGAGTTCGTCCGTCTCGTGATCCTTGATCAGAACCGTCATGACAACCTCCGCGATATATAACCGTTCTGCCAGATATATATAACGCTTCAGCCTCTGTCAGCCCTGCTCCCGCTGCACCGCCTGCCAGCCGATGTCGCGGCGGCAGAATCCGCCAGGCCAGTCGATCAGATCGACCGCAGAATAGGCGCGCCTCTGCGCCTCTCCGACGGTTTTGCCGAGCCCGACGACGTTCAGCACCCGCCCGCCATCGGCGACGAGGTCGAGCGCCGCCTGCTTCGTGCCGGCGTGAAAGACCAGCACATCGTCCTGCGCGGCGGCCCGCTCGATATGCCTGATGACGCTGCCTTTCTCGGGTTGGCCCGGATAGCCCTTTGCCGCCAGCACCACGCTCAGCGCCGTCAGCTCCGACCAGCGCAGCGTGATCTGGTCGAGCACGCCGTCGCAGGCCGCGATCAGCGCCGGCACGATGTCGCTGCGCAGGCGCGGCATCAGCACCTCGCATTCGGGGTCGCCGAAGCGGACATTGTATTCGATCAGCTTTGGCCCTTGCGCCGTGACCATCAGCCCGGCGAAAAGCACGCCCTTGAACGGCGTCCCGCGCTTGGCCATGCCCGCCAGCGTTGGGCGCACGACTTCGGCCATCACCCGCGCTTCCATCTCGGGCGTCATCACGGGTGTGGGCGAATAGGCGCCCATGCCGCCGGTATTGGGGCCGGCGTCGCCGTCGAAAGCGCGCTTGTGATCCTGCGCCGAGGCCATGGCTATGGCATGCGCGCCGTCGCAGAGGGCGAAGAAGCTGGCCTCCTCGCCGATCATCCACTCCTCGATCACCACCTCCGCGCCGGCAGCCCCCAGGCCGCCAGAGAACATCATGTCGATCGCGTCATTGGCCTCTTCGAGCGTTTCCGCCATGACCACGCCCTTGCCGGCGGCGAGACCGTCGGCCTTGACCACGATCGGCGCGCCTTGCGCGGCGACATGGGCTCTTGCCGAGGCGGCGTCCGAGAATCTCCCGAAGCTGGCGGTCGGGATGCCGAATTCGGCGCAGAACTCCTTGGTGAAGCCTTTCGAGCCTTCGAGCCGCGCCGCCGCCTTCGAGGGGCCGAAGACCTTGATCCCGGCGGCCGCGAGATCATCGGCGATGCCGGCCACCAGCGGACCCTCCGGCCCGACCACGACGAGGCCGATGGCCCGCAGCCTGCAGAAGGCGACGAGCGCCTGATGGTCGGCGATGTCGATCACGACGTTCTCGCCGCACTCCGCCGTGCCGGGGTTGCCCGGCGCGATGAAGAGCCTGTCGCAGAGCGGCGAGGCCGAGATCGCCCAGGCGAGGGCATGCTCGCGCCCGCCGGAGCCGATCAGAAGAATGTTCATCGCGCCATCTCCGCTTCCAGCCCGCGCAATAGCCGTCGCATCGCCGCGCCGCAACGCTTCAGCACTGCGCCGGTCGCAGCTAAGCTCGTAGCGATGGACAGCGAATCGCCCGACGCCAACCCCTCCAACACGCCCGAATGGTCGATTTTCGACCTGTCGGGCGCGCTCAAGCGCACCCTGGAGGACGCGTTCGGCTTCGTGCGCGTGCGCGGCGAGATTTCCGGCTATCGCGGCCCGGTCGCGTCGGGCCATGTCTATTTCTCGCTAAAGGACGCCAACGCCAGGATCGACGCGGTGATCTGGAAAGGCGTCTTCGGCCGCCTGAGGACGCGGCCGCAGGACGGCCTCGAGGTCATCGCGACCGGCAAGATCACCACCTTCGCCGGCAAGTCGAGCTATCAGATCATCATCGACGCGCTGGAGCCCGCCGGCGTCGGCGCGCTGATGGCGCTGCTGGAGGAGCGCCGCAAGCGGCTCGCGACAGAGGGTCTCTTCGCCGAGGAGCGCAAGCAGCTCATCCCCTATCTGCCGCGCGTCATCGGCGTCGTCACCTCGCCGACCGGCGCCGTGATTCGCGACATCCTGCACCGGCTCCACGACCGCTTCCCGCGCCATGTCGTGGTCTGGCCGGTGCGCGTGCAGGGCGAGACCAGCGCGGCCGAGGTCGCCGCCGCCATCGCCGGGTTCAACGCCCTGCCCTCGGGCGGCCCGATCGCGCGCCCCGACGTCATCATCGTCGCGCGCGGCGGCGGCTCGCTCGAAGATTTGATGGGCTTCAACGAGGAGGTCGTGGTGCGCGCCGCCGCCGCCTCGCTGATTCCGCTCGTTTCCGCCGTCGGCCACGAGACCGACTGGACCCTGATCGACCACGCCGCCGATCTGCGCGCTCCGACGCCGACGGGCGCGGCCGAGAAGGTCGTGCCGGTTCGGGCGGAGCTGATGGCGACGGTCGCCGATCTGTCGCGGCGGCAGGCCGGCGCCATCCTGCGGCTGTCGGACCGCCGCCGGGCCGATCTGCGGGCGCTCGCCCGGGCCCTGCCGGGCCCCGAGGCGGTTCTGTCGGGGCCGCGCCAGCGGCTCGACCTCGCGGCGGCGCGGCTCGCGCCGGCGCTGGCGCGCAATGCCCGGGTCCACGAGCAGGCTCTCGTGCAGGCGACGCGCCGGCTCGAGGCGCGCTCGCCGAAGGTGCGGCTGGCGGCGCTCGCGGCCGGGCTGGAGCAACTGGCCAAGCGGCTCGCCGCCGGGCGCGAGGCGCTTTTGCGGGCGGAAAGGCTGCGGCTCGCGCAGGGGCGCCAGCGCACCGGGGAACTCGCCTCGCGCGCGGCGGATGCGTTCGCGCGCGGGCTGGCGCGCCGGCGCGATGCGCTGGGCGCGGTCTGGACGCTGGCCCGTTCGCTCGGACCGGAGGCGGTGCTGGCGCGCGGCTATGCGCTGGTGCGCGACGCCTCGGGCGGCGTGGTGCGCGCGGTGGCGCAGGCCCCGGCCGGCGGCAGCCTCGAAGTCAGGGTGAGCTACGGCGCCTTTTCCGTCGTCGTCTCGGATGGTCAGCCGGGAAGGACGCCGCGCCG
>JAKFWE010000451.1 GCA_021732895.1 Allobosea sp.
GCCTTTTGATCGCGCGCGGCTTCGATGTCTGCGAGCCCGACGGTGCGGTCGGGGCGCTGACGCGCGGCGCGATCAAGCAGATCGAGGCCAAGCTCGGCATGCGCGAGACCGGACGGCCGGGCGAGAAGGTGCTGCGCGCGCTGAAGAGCGGCCGGGTTTAAGTCCCCGTCATGACCCGCCGCCTGATCTCCACCGGCTCGCCCTTCGAGGCGGCTTACGGCTATTCCCGCGCCGTCATCGATGGCGATCTCGTCTTCGTCTCGGGCACGACGGGTTATGATTTCAGCACGATGGCGATGCCGGCCGAGGCCGGGGCGCAGACCCGCAACATCTTCCGGACGCTGGAGACGGTGCTGGGTCAGGCTGGCGGCTCGCTCGCAGGCGTCGTGCGGGCGCAGTATTTCCTGACCGACCGGGCCGACGTCGAGACCGTGCTGGAGATCTGCGGCGAGGTCTTTCGCGAGATCAGGCCAGCGGCCAGCCTCTACCTCGTCGCCGGGCTGCTCAAGCCCGAGATGAAGGTCGAGATCGAGGTCACGGCGCGGCTGCCGGCCGGCTGATCGCGCGTCCGTGACGACCGCGCCCGGCCCGCGGCCGGTTTACAGGCGCGCCGGTCGCGGTCATCCTCCCTCCAACAGAGCAAGAACCGTCAGGGAGGACGACATGTGCCGCATCTTTTCGGCCCAGACGGCCGAACGCTACGCCTACCAGACCCGCTCGATCCGGCTCGGCGGCCACGCGACCTCGATCCGGCTGGAGGCCGCCTTCTGGGAGATTCTGGAGGAGATCGCGCTGCTCCAGAACGTCACGCTCGGGCGCTTTCTCAGCAAGCTGCATAACGAGGTGCTGGAGTTCAACGGCGAGACGATGAACTTCACCTCGCTGCTGCGCTGCGCCTGCCTGACCTATCTGGCCGATGTGCGCGGGCAGGACGAAGGCGAGAAACTGCAGCGCGAGGCGGTGATCGCCTTCCATCACGCGGCGGAATGAGCATCCGGCGGGCGCTCCGGCGAGGCGGCCGATCAACTTTAGTCTTGTAGTAATCCTATACTACCCGCCGCCGCGAGGCGCGACCTAGGCTTTGACGACCTGCCCAAGGGAGGTCGATCGCCTTGCCAATGCATTCCGCTGGCCGCACCCGGCGCGTCGCCGCAGCGCTCCTTTTCGCGAGACCGTTCGCCGGCGCGGCGGCGCTTTGCCTCGCCGCCGCCTCCGCCCCGGCGCAGGACGTCGATCTCGCCAGGGCACGGCAGCAGTTCGTCTCGAGCTGCGGGGTCTGCCATACGGCCGACAAGGGCGGGGCCAACCGCCAGGGCCCGAACCTGCACGGCATCGTCGGCAAGGCCGCGGTCGCCAGCCCCGACTTCAAGTATTCCGATCCGCTGAAATCGTCCGGCCTGGTCTGGGACGAGGCGACGCTCGATCGCTGGATCGAGGACGCCCAGAAGATGCTGCCGGGGACGATCATGGCCTACCGCCAGCGCGACGCCGAGCGCCGCAGGCTGGTGATCGCCTATCTCAAATCCCTCTCCGACGACCGCTAGGAGCGCGCGCGTGGCCAAGGCGATCCACATGATGATCCGGGTCCTCGACGAGGAGCGCTCCGTCGCCTTCTACGAGGCCGCGTTCGGGCTCGCGGTCGCCGAACGCCTGGCGTTCGACGGTTTCACGCTGGTCTACCTGCGCAACGGGGCCGCCGATTTCGAGGTCGAGCTGACGGTCAATCACGGCCGCGAGGAGCCCTATGCGCTCGGCGACGGCTATGGCCACATCGCCTTCGCGGTGGACGATCTAGAGGCCGAGCACGCCCGCTTCACGGCCGCCGGCCTCGCGCCCAACCCGATCAGGGATTTCCACCGCGAAGGCGCGCTGCTTGCCCGTTTCTTTTTCGTCCAGGACCCCGACGGCTACAGGATCGAGGTCCTTCAGAAGCACGGCCGCTACCGCTGAGCGTCACCCGAGACCGGCGCAGCGGACAACGCGCCGGCGCAAACTGGAGGAAGCCATGGCTCATCTGCACGAAGCCGAAAGGAAGGCGGCGGGTCTCGATCGCCGCCAGTTCCTCGTCGGGACGACCGCGACCGCGATCGTGGTCTCCGGCGGCTCGCTCATCCATGCCGGAGAGGCCTGGGGTCTGGAGGTGAAGGCGCTGAAGCCCGAGACGATGCGGACGCTGATCAAGCTGGCGCGCGACATCTACCCGCATGACAGGCTCGCCGACCGCTTCTACGCGGTTGCGATGAAGTCCTATGACGAGAAATCGGCCCAGGACCCGGCCTTCAAGGCCAGCGTCGAGACGGGCGTCGCCGAGCTCGACGCCGCGGCCGCCGCCGCCCACAAGACGCCCTATGTCAGCGTCGGCTGGGAGGCCGAGCGCGTCGCCGTCCTGCGCGGCATGCAGAACGGCGCGTTCTTCCAGGGCGTTCGCGGCGGGCTCGTGGTCTCGCTCTACAACCAGCCCGAGGTCTGGCCGGTCTTCGGCTACGAGGGCGAGAGCGCCTCGCAGGGCGGCTACATCGCGCGCGGCTTCGGCGACATCGCCTGGCTCTGACCCCGGAAAAATCAGGAGGATACGGCCATGGCTACATTCGATCTGAACGATGACGGCGTCGTCGTCGTCGTCGGTTCCGGCGCGGGCGGCGGCACGCTCGCGACCGAACTGGCGCTGAAGGGCGTCAAGGTGGTCTGCCTCGAGGCGGGCAAGCGCCACGAGATGGAGGATTTCCTGAACGACGAATGGGCGTCCTTCAGCCAGCTCGCCTGGACCGACATGCGCACCACATCCGGCTCGTGGCGCGTGGCGAAGGATTTCGCCGGGCTGCCGGCCTGGATCGTCAAGGCGGTCGGCGGCTCGACCACGCACTGGGCCGGGGCCTCGCTGCGCTTCCAGCCGCACGAGTTCAAGGCCCGCACGACCTATGGCGAGGTCAAGGGCGCGAACCTGCTCGACTGGCCCCTCGATCTCGCCGAGCTGGCGCCGTGGTACGCCAGGGCCGAGGACCGCATGGGCGTGACGCTGACCAACGGCATCCCCGGCCTGCCCGGCAACAACAACTACAAGGTGCTGGAGAAGGGCGCCAAGGCTCTCGGCTACAAGGAGGTCTCGACCGGCCGGATGGCGATCAACTCGCAGCCGCGCGACGGGCGCGGCGCCTGCCAGCAGATCGGCTTCTGCTTCCAGGGCTGCAAGTCGGGCGCGAAATGGTCGACGCTCTATGCCGAACTGCCCAAGGGCGAGGCCACCGGCAAGCTCGAGGTGCGGCCGGAATCCTTCGTCCAGAGGATCGAGCACGATGCCTCGGGCAAGGTCACCGGCGTGGTCTATCTCGACGGCAAGGGCGTCCAGCAGCGCCAGAGGGCGCGCATCGTCGCCGTCGCCGGCAACTCGATCGAGAGCCCGCGCCTGCTGCTGAACTCGGCCTCGAACCTGTTCAAGGACGGGCTCGCCAACGGCTCCGGCCAAGTCGGCAGGAACTACATGCGCCACATGACCGGTTCGGTCTACGGCGTCTTCGACAAGCCGGTCAGGATGTGGCGCGGCACGACCATGGCCGGCATCGTCCAGGACGAGGCCAGGCACGACACCAAGCGCGGCTTCGTCGCGGGCTACGAGCTGGAGACGCTGTCGATCGGCCTGCCCTTCATGGCCGCCTTCCTCGACCCCGGCTCATGGGGGCGCGAATTCACCTCGGCGCTCGATTCCTACGAGAACATGGCCGGCCTGTGGATCGTCGGCGAGGACATGCCGCAGGAGAGCAACCGCATCACGCTCTCCGACAAGAAGGACAAGGGCGGCATGCCGGTGGCGAACGTGCATTTCGACGATCACCCCAACGACATCGCCATGCGCAACCACGCCTACAAGCAGGGCGCGGCGATCTACGACGCCGTCGGCGCGACGCGGACCTTCCCGACCGTGCCCTATCCCTCGACGCATAATCTCGGCACCAACCGGATGTCGGCCAACGCGCGCGACGGCGTCGTCAACAAATGGGGCCAGAGCCACGACGTGAAGAACCTGTTCGTCTCCGACGGCTCGATCTTCACCACCGGCGGCGCGGAGAACCCGACGCTGACCATCGTCGCGCTCGCGCTGCGCCAGGCCGACTACATCGCCAGGGAGATGGCGCAGAAGACGATCTGAGCCCGACCGCGTTTCCTCGCGCCGGCGGCTCGCCGCCGGCGTCTGGATGGCGGCGCCCGGTCCCTCCCGGCCGGGCGTCGCCGACCGCGCCACGAACCCGAACGGGATCGGCGAAGGCCGCGCCGCCCTCGCATGGGGGGCTGGAGACGCCATGCTGACGGCATGACGCATCGCGATGATCGCCTGTCGCCGGAGGAGGTCGCGGAAGCCCGCGAACCCCTCTCCCGCATCCAGGTCGGCTGTCGCCGACTTGGATCACTCTGAGTGCTGATCTCGGGCAAGCCCGAGATCAGTGAGAGGGGCAGGGTGAGGGACGGCCGCTGTTCATTTGGACGCGACGGAGCCGTCGCGCCAAATTCAGAAACGGCAGGCCCTCATCCGGCCCTGCGGGCCACCTTCTCCCATCCGGGAGAAGCGAAGAGGGCGGTGGGCGGCCTCGATCGCCGCCCATCGCGGCGTCTACCAGCCCTTCGCGGCCTGCATCCTGACGGCGCTTGCGCCTGACGCCCCATCCCCCTAATCAGCCCGCGAGGACACGCGACCAAGAAAAGGCTGATCGAGATGGCGACCCACAAGCTCCTGCTGCTGCCCGGCGACGGCATCGGCCCCGAGGTGATGGCGCAGGTCGAGACCATCGTCTCCTGGTTCGGCAGGCAGGGCCTCGCCTCCTTCGAAATCGAGAAGGGGCTGGTCGGCGGCTGCGCCTATGACGCGCACGGGCAGGCGATCTCGGAAGGCGACATGAAGCTGGCGCAGGCGGCCGACGCGGTGCTGTTCGGCGCCGTCGGCGGGCCGAAATGGGCGGACGTGCCCTACCAGCACCGCCCCGAGGCCGGCCTGCTGCGCCTGCGCAAGGATCTCGGCCTGTTCGCCAACCTGCGTCCGGCGATCTGCTATCCGGCGCTGGCCTCTGCCTCCTCGCTCAAGCCCGAGGTCGTCGAGGGCCTCGACATCCTGATCGTGCGCGAGCTCACGGGCGGCGTCTATTTCGGCGAGCCCAAGGAGGTGGTGACGCTGGAGGACGGCACGAAGCGCGGCGTCGACACGCAGGTCTACACCACGCCCGAGATCGAGCGCATCTGCGCGGTCGCCTTCGAGCTGGCGCGGACGCGCCGCAACAAGGTCTCCTCCGCCGAGAAGCACAACGTCATGAAGACCGGCGTGCTCTGGAAGCAGACGGTCACGGCGCTGCACGCCAAATCCTACGCCGACGTCGAGCTCGAGCATGTGCTGGCCGACAACTGCGCCATGCAGCTCGTGCGCTGGCCCAAGCAATACGACGTCATCGTCACCGACAACCTCTTCGGCGACATCCTGTCGGACGTCGCGGCGATGCTGACCGGCTCGCTCGGCATGCTGCCCTCGGCCTCGCTCGGCGCCGAAGACCCCGCCACGGGCAAGCGCAAGGCGCTCTACGAGCCGGTGCACGGCTCGGCGCCCGACATCGCCGGCAAAGGCCTGGCGAACCCGATCGCGATGATCGGCTCCTTCGCAA